>CAJMOL010000301.1 GCA_905215095.1 uncultured bacterium
CCCTGAGGCTGCGCATTGATAACCAGGGTTGCGACAATGGCAATGAGCGCGATGGCACCTACGACACCGACGGCAATGCCGCGTCGAATCAGCTTTTTGCGTCGACGTTCGGCACGTTTTGCTTTGAGCTTGGCATATGCCTCTTCATCGGAAATCTCGGCCGCATCGTTCGCGCGTCCGCTCTGCTTATCGGCATGTACGTTTGTAACCAGAGGAATCGTTTCGGTGACATCTTCGGGCGTGTGCTCGGTATCATCCGGGCCCGGGGTGGTCGTGGGGACATTCGGCATAGCGTCTCCTTTATAGAAAGTACCTTGATAAGTATATGCGCCCACCGGTTGGGGTGGGCGCATGGGACGGTTTCTTTCGGAACTGTTAGATTGGTCGCAGCAGTTCCACGTTGTAGGAATGCGCGCGTTGCACTACGAGTGGACAACCACGCACAGGCCGACTTTGATGCAGTCGTGAAGTGCCTTGGCGTCGGCCAGTCGCAGGTTGATGCAACCGTGGCTGCCGCACCACTTGTACGACTCGGCGTTATCGAAGCTCTTGTCGTTTTGCCAGGTGGCATCGTGGAAGCCGATCATGTTGCCCTCAAACGGCATCCAGTAGCTCACCGGACTCTCGTATTTGGGCTTACCGGTCTCGGGGTCTTTGGCACCGATGAGCTTGCTTGCGCCGTCGTTGCTGTTGATCTGCCACACGCCCTCGGGGGTGGCGTCTTCGCCCGGTTTGCCGGAAATAAAGTTGGCCTCCCACACGATATTGCCGTTTTCGTCGTAGTAGCGCGCGTGCTGCTCGGACAGGTCGACGTCGATATAGGCCTTCCAATCGGGCTCGCCCTTGGCGGTAAACGTGTCGGCCTTCTTGGAGTACGAAATCTCGATATCGCCGGTCTGTTTGTTATTGATAGCGTCCTCTACCTGCTTGGCGAGCGTGTCGCTGTCGATGGACCAGCCAAAGTCGCCGCCCTCTACAGCGCATTCCTTACCGTCGGCGCGTGTCCACCAGCGGGTGGTGCCCACGGTGTTAAAGCCGTTGGCGAGCTCGGCGGCCCAGCTGCTGATCTGCGACGTATCGAGCGTGGGGTTGGCCGGATCGGCAAAGCTGATCCACTGCAGCACCGAGCTGCCGTCGACCTTGCCGGCATCGTTGCCGTTGAGCTTAAGGGTCACGTTGACGCCCAGGAAGTTGTTGGCGGCATCGCATGCAGCCTGAATCTGGTCGTTGGTGAGGGTGCCGTTGAGCGGTTCGTAGGCGTCGTTGCCGATCTTGGTGATATCGACGTTCTCGGCGAGCGACGCGAGCTCGATCTCGGCATATTTGATGACATGCTCGCGGTTGATCTTCTCGTTGGAACGGGCTTTCTCAACGGTAAACTTGCCGGCCTTCTCGTCATAGGAGCTGGCGGCCTCGAAGGTGCCCGAGCGGCCCTCGTTGAACTCGTCGATGGCGCTGCCCAGGCCTTCCTCAAACTGCTTTTGGTCAAAGGCATCGGAGAGCATGGACAGGTCGATGTCCTGGTCCAAGTCGACCGAGTCGTTCTTGGTAGCGCTATCGGTTTTGCCGCTGAGCGACGCGATGAGGCGCGATGGCCACAGCAGCGGCTCGTTTTTGCTGATAATCTCGTGGGCGGCTTCCTCGCCATCGACGATGGGCTCGTCGGACTCGGGCTGGTAGGTCCAGCTAAAGCTGTCATCCGAAACGGTGAGCTTGTAGTGCTTCCATGCCGAGTTGACCTTGGTGGCTGCCGAAGATGCGTTAGAGAGCGAGATGTCGACGCCGGCGATGGTGGTGTTGGGGTAAGCGACCTGCGAGAACGCCACGACGCCTACGATGTAGACGATCGCGACGAGGCCGAGGACGACAAAGAGGGCCGTCTTTCCGCCCGACTTGCTGCTTTTGTTGGTGCGCTTGTCCGCGGGCCCGCGATTGTTTGCCGCGCGAGCGTGCGAAGGTCCCTGCTTGGGGGCGGCACCATGTGCGGGACGCTGCTGATATTGTTGATGCGGCTGGTATTGACGCTGATTCGGACGCTGAGAGGCATTGGCCGGGCCGTGTTGTTGGGTGTGAGCCGGCGCGATGGGGCGCGGCGATTGGACGCCGCCGGTATGCCTACTGGGCTGTTGCGGATCGGGGATCATGCTGCTGCGGTCGATTTGCGACATCGTATATATTTCCTTCGAGTTTCGCCTTGCGGCTCATCGTGTTTTAACTGGGCTTGCATTATAGCGATTAGCCTGTTGTTTGTGGTGCGGAAACAGTATCAGTTTGGAGAAGTCTGCCTATCCGCATACGCCGCATTTTGCGCAGGCAGAAAGCGCAGCCG
>CAJMOL010000302.1 GCA_905215095.1 uncultured bacterium
GCACGCGTGCGCTCTAAGCAGCCGATCGATCGCAGTGCTCTCGTGGTCGCCGTGAAGGGCGCGGGTTACTACGTCATGACGCTGTAAGCGCCGCCTTGGATGCATTTTTTGTCTAGGCTCGTCCGCGCAGCTCGATGCCTTGGATATCGTCGAAGTTGATGGCGATATCCCTGAGTTTGAGTAGCTTGAATGCGGGTAACACTTCGTCGAGGATGCCGGTGCGGGAGCGATAGCCGTACGTATCGTAATAGGTGACGCGGACCAGGTCGCCACGTTTGAGGCCCTCGAGCTTATGCGAAAGCTCGAGGGCTTTCTCTTCCGTGAGCTCACATTTTGGTTCGACGGTGATCTCTTGCTTGCGCACGAGCTCGTAGTATCCCGTGAGGGCGGCAAAGGGCATAAACTGCGCGGCGCGGCCGGCGCGGACGGCGCCGTTGGCGGTGAGCTTTGGGTCGGCGGAGCGACGTCTTCCCTCGGGGTCCGCTAGGCGTTCAAAAGGTGTCGGTGGCCGCATCGGCTGTTGTTGGGACTTAGGCACGGTGTCCTCCAACTTGGTCGTTGCGTTCGCGCGCGGTGGCGCCGGCGGTAAAGCTCAATCCTTTGACCAGGGCGTTTTTGCCGTACTTGCCTTTCACGGCCAGGACGGCGCGCGCCAGGTCGCGCTCGCGCTCATCCGCCTCGATATCGCTAAATAGATCGATGGTGGCAAATTCCTCGGGCATGAGGTTGCCAAATCCCAGGTTGATGCGTTTGACCGGTCGTTTGGGATCGACGGTCTGCGCCCAGAGCTCATCGAAATAGCCCATGATCTTCTTAAACGAATTAGTGCTCTCGGGCAGCTTGCGCGAGGCGTTGGAGTGCGCAAAGAGCGCGGCATAGCCACCACGCGGCTTGCCGCCGTGTTCGCCCACAAAGATGCCGTCAATCGCCTGTGCCTCCCGCACCAAACGTCGGCGTTCGTCCTCGCGTTGGACGGGTTTCGGTGCGCGATGCGCGAGCTCGGGGCCGTCGGTCGCTGCGGGCTCGATGCCCGAAGTGCTCGAGCGCAGATGTCCGCAGCCGTCTATATACTGCGCTGTGCCGCTGGCGTTGAGCCGGCGTATGTCGGCGTGCTCGCTTGCATAGCCCACAAAGAGCGAGATGCTGTCGCACACCACGTGCTTATCGACTAAGTCCAGCACAGCGTTGTCGACCATCTCGCGCAACACGGTGTAGGCCTGCTCGTAGGCATAACCCTTCGAGAGCACCTGCCCTGTGGTGGTCGAGGTCGCTTGCGGGCGATAAGCTTGGATATCGGCGATAGTTGTCGGCTCGCGCCCAAAGGCGTGGTCGATAAGATACTCGGCATTGACGCCGAGCTCGTCGTAGAGCAGGTTTTCGTCGAGCGCCGCGACGCCCATCAAATCGTAGACGCCGTATTTTTCGAGTCGCGCTGCCACGCCGGGCCCGATGCCCCAGATGTCGGTGATGGGGCGATGGGGCCAGATCTCCTTGCGAAAGGTCTCGTCGTCGAGTTTGCCGATGCGACTGGGCACGTGCTTGGCGGTGATATCGAGTGCAACCTTGGCCTGGAATAGGTTGGGGCCGATGCCGACCGTTGCCGTGATGCCGGTGCGCCCCAGGACCTCGTCACGCAGCATGCAGGCGAAGCCTTCAGCGTCAGTATGGTAGAGGTCCAGATAGGGCGTCACGTCGATAAAGCATTCGTCGATGGAGTAGACGTGCACGTCCTGTGGGCTCACGTATTCCAGATAGATGCCGTAGATTTGCGCCGACACCTCCATGTAGTGCTGCATGCGCGGTACGGCCTTAATGTAGTCGATGCTATCGGGAATCTCGAATAAACGGCAGCGGTTGTGTATCCCGAGGTCTTTCATGGCCTGTGTGATGGCGAGACAGATGGTCGTTCGTCCGCGCGATTCGTCGGCAACGACCAGGTTGGTGGTGAGCGGGTTGAGCCCGCGGTCGACGCACTCGACGCTGGCGTAAAACGTCTTAAGGTCGATGCAGATATAGGTGTGACGCTCGTGCCCCACGCGTCCTCCCATCAAACACATGTTCTTATCGAATACATGTTCGATAATACCCGCTCGTCTGGACATCGTCAAAACCTGCCCCTTTTGGTAGGTATGGCCGTGCGGTTGAATCGGGTTTTAACGCAGCTCTAAAGAGTGCGAAACAGCTCGGAAAACCTTGCTTCGTAGCATGAGCCTAACGATTGATACCGCCTATACGCACGGAAGGGTTGTGGGAAAGATGGTCAATTATGGGTTTGGTATGCCGACGCGCCTTGTTGCGGATGGAGACGTGGCTCGCTGGTGTG
>CAJMOL010000303.1 GCA_905215095.1 uncultured bacterium
TCCGCATAACAGATAAACCGCTCTAGTATACAAGGCAACGCCGCATGGAGCAGGTGCTTTACCTAAATGCAGCGAAAACGTAACGAGGGCGGCGGTTGGCAGGCGGCGGGCTGGCGGTTCTGCAGCGAAACCGCACCGTCCACAATGAAAACCGTCTCGACCACAACGAAAAGCATCACAACATTCGACGCTTTTCGCCAAAATCGCGATTTTCATCGAATGTTGTGATGGTTTTTACTGCTTTGCGGCACGATCCAAATGCCGGCGACCAAACAGCAGCAACGCCGCGGGAACCGCCGTCACGACCGCGCCCGCTCCGATGAGCGTCTGCTGCACGCCAAACGTCGCCGCCAGCCACGGGGCAATTGCCAGCGGCGCCACGCCGGCAAACATGTTGCCAAAGCCCATGACCGAGTTCACACGACCGAGCTGCTCGAGCGGGGCCGTCGTTTGCACGATGGTGTTGTGGAGCGGGTTGACGACGCCCCAGGCCACGCCCAGGGCAAGCTGGCCGACAAGGGCTACGCCCACGTACGGCGTTCCCACGTAGAGCAGGCTTCCCAGACCAACGGACATGAGCGCCACAAGCAGCGTCTTAAGGTTGACCAGGTGCGGCGGCAAGCGGAGCGCGGCCACAGCGCCCAGCACCGCGCCCACACCGCTGGCCGACGAGAGCCAGCCCATCCATTCGACACCGACGTGCAGAACATCGCGGTAGAAGAACGACTCTAGCGGATCGAAGGCGCCATAGCCGAAGTTCGAAAGAAAGATGATGCAGAACAGTAGGGCGAGGACGCTGTTGGTAAAGACTGTCTTGATGCTGGTCGCGAAGGTTGCGCGGGTGGATTTGCTGGAGTCGGAGCTTTGACTGGCAGTACTTGCCGTTGTGCTGCCGTCCGCAGGAGTACTTTCGCGCGCGACGACGCGACCTCCTTGCGGCCTAAAGCCCCAACCGGCGACGAGCGCCAGTACGGTAAAGATCATCATGAGCACGAACACCGCGCGCGACGACGCAGCTGCCGCGACAAAGCCGCCCAGCGTGGGGCCAACGATGATACTCACGTTTGAGAGCATGGCGATGGCGGAGTTGATGTCTTTGAGCTCGACAGGATCGTCAGTGAGGTAAGCCGGATAGGATGTGGCGATGGGCTGGGCGAACCCCATCACAAAGCCCAGGAGCACCGCGCCGAGCAGGACGATGCCGGTCGCGCTGCCAAAAACGAGGATCGCCGCGCCGGTTGCCAGCGCGCCGACGATACTCAGCAAGAAATGACGGCGCGGGCCCCAAGCGTCGAGCGCCGCGCCGCCCGCAAAGGATCCCAAGATCACGAACACGTTCATAAAAAGGACGGCCAGCGATGTCGCCACGACCGAGGCATCGTCTGCATAGGTGAGCGTTCCGATGACGCCGATAAAGTAGCTGGTCTGAAAACCGGTGTAGATGAGGAAGCGCATTGCCACCAGGCGTTTAGCCTGCGCGGACAGCGATGATTGAGGCTTTGAGAAAAGGGAGGCGAGCATGGAGACTCCTTGTTTCATACGAATGTGGACGGCGGGCATTCGCCACCGTCTATCGAATCAATCAATCCGCATGAAACATTAAGGACGCATCAGACCCCTTCTCTCCGTTTTTCGCCCGTCATGAACTACTTGGTAGATTGTAAGGCATGTCCCGCACATCTACTAAAGCAAAATCCACCACAAAGGTACCTGTCCCCTTTGTGGTGGAAATGACGTTTGCCCAGATAAAACCTACCAAAATAAACCTGTCCCTTATGGCAGCGCAGCGAGCCGGTTCCAAGTGCCCCAGGTCGCCCCGAAAGAGGAGCGACGCGTACTTTGGTACGCGAGCGACGGCTTGAGGGGCGAGACGGGGTGCTTGGGGCCGGCGCAGCGTCAAGCCTGAAGGTGATCTTGGATGAGGTCGCAGATGGCTCGGGCGTCGTTGATGTTGATGGCTCGGGTCGCAAAGCCGGCGTCGAAGGCCTGGCGTGCCAGTGCCTCGTTACAGGCAAGGGCCAGCGTGTGACCGTCGACCAGGTCGAGCGAGCTCTTGCCGCGCAGACGGTCGACACCGGAGCGCGCGACCACGATGTTGTCGAAGCCCTCGGTCTTGTAGCCCTCGATGATCACCACGTCGACATCGTTGTAACGCGACAGCAGCTCGCGCGCAGGCATCTCGTCCTCCTCGCGCGTGTCGGCGTACTCCGCCCAGCGCGTGGCGCAGATAAGTCCCACGTGCTTGGATCCGGCCTGGTGATGGCGCCAGGTGTCCTTGGCGGGTACATCGATATCAAAGCCATGATGACCATGATG
>CAJMOL010000304.1 GCA_905215095.1 uncultured bacterium
GCTACACCGCCGGCGGCAAAGTTCACGACGGGAAGCTTGCCCGTGGCATGGACCTCGCGCACCAGCTCGACCGGAACCTGCAGCTGCTTGGCTGCCTCAAAGAGCTCATCGTCGCGCAGGGCAACAACGTCGCGGATCTGCTTTTGGATCTTGCGCATGTGGCACACGGCCTGGACCACGTCGCCCGTGCCCGGCTCGCCCTTGGTGCGAATCATCGTGGCGCCCTCGGCAACACGGCGCAGCGCCTCGCCCAGATCGCGGGCGCCGCAGACAAATGGCACGTCAAACTGGGTCTTGTCGATGTGATAGACGTCATCGGCAGGGGAGAGAACCTCGGACTCATCGATGTAGTCGATCTCGATGGCCTGCAGGACCTGCGCCTCGACGATGTGACCGATGCGGCACTTGGCCATGACGGGGACGGAGACGGCCTCCTGGATGCCCTTGATCATCTTGGGGTCGCTCATGCGCGAGACGCCGCCTGCGGCACGGATGTCGGCCGGGATGCGCTCGAGTGCCATGACGGCGCAGGCGCCTGCCTCCTCGGCGATGCGTGCCTGCTCGGGCGTGGTGACGTCCATGATGACGCCGCCCTTGAGCATCTGCGCGAGTTCGCGATTGAGTTTGACGCGATCGGCCTTGCTGGTCTGTTCTGCCATGGTTGCTCCCTTGGTTGGCATGTGCATTGCTTGACGGAACATCCTATCGGGGAGCTGGGTATGGCAAAATACTCAGTTTTCGAGATAATAATAAGGTCAGCCTAATACCAGATTGAACAGCTCGATAAGGTCAGGTGACAAACTCATGCTTGACTACAATTTGGAAAAACGCGGCGAAGCATCGCTTTATGAGTATGTTTACCAGCAAATTCGAGATGATATTGTTGCTGGACGTATTGTGGCGGGGGAGCATCTTCCGTCTAAGCGCGCCTTTGCCAGTCATCTGGGAATCAGTGTCATTACCATCGAAAATGCATATAGCCAGTTACTTGCCGAGGGCTATATTTGCTCAATGCCGCGTCGTGGCTACTACGCTTGCAAGCTTCCGGATGCACCGGTTTTGGCTTCGGCTGCGGAGGGCATCGACCGAGATGCCGTCTCTGTGGGCCCCAGCGCGCATGATGTCCGCGGGCGGGTCGAGCAATTCGACGCACTTTCTCCTTCCGCTTTGGAGGCGGCGCGGCTTTGGCAAAGCGCGCTACGGGCGACGTTGGCATCCGAAGACGAGCGCGAGATCTTTTCGCCCGCACCGGCGCAGGGCACCGCTCGGCTGCGACGCGCAATTGCTCACCATCTGCGTGGGACAAGGGGCATGAATGTCGACCCCAACAACATTGTTATCGGTGCAGGCGCCCAGCTGCTCGATACCATGTTGGTTCAGTTGCTTGGAGCCGACAAGGTGTATGCCGTTGAGGACCCGGGCTATTTGCGTCTGACGCGTATCTATCAGGCTATGGGCTGCCAAGTACGACATATCCCGTTGGATGATGAGGGCGTGGACTTGAGCACTCTGCAGAAAAGCGGGACCGATGTCCTTCACTTGATGCCGTCTCATCAGTATCCGACCGGCCTTGTGACGAGTATTGCGCGTCGCTATGCGCTACTGAGCTGGGCCGCCGAGCGACCAGGTCGGTATCTCATCGAAGATGACTTTGATTGTGAGTTTCGCCTTGCCGGGAAGCCGATTCCCGCGCTCGCGTCGATCGATGCCGCCCAGTCGGTTATCTACACCAACACGTTTTCGAAGAGCCTTTCATCGGCGTTGCGTTTGGCGTATATGGTGTTGCCCGATGAGCTAATGGAGCGGTTTAGGCGCAACCTTGGTTTCTACGCCTCGTCGGTGAGCTCTGTTGACCAGGTCGCTTTGGCGCGTTTGCTGGAATCGGGTGATTACGAGCGACATGTGAACCGCGTGCGCGTTCGTGCTCGCGAGGCGCGTGATGGCCTGACGTCGCTTGTGCGGAAAGCGTTTCCGGCAGGGGAGGTCTCGATCGAACATGCAGACGCGGGCCTTTACTGCACCGTGGTTGCGGAGCGCGGAGCGGGCGGAAGCTCTTTTGTGCGGGCCCTCACGCGCTCGAGTATCCCTTTTGTCGATATCAGTGACTGTTATTGGTGTGCCGATGGCGCATTTGTCCCTGAAAACTCAAGTCAAATTCTTGTTCAGTATGATGATCTGAGTCCAAAAGTGCTTAATACCTTGGAATTGCAGCTAATGGGGGCGCTCTGCAATCTAAGTGAGTAGACTTTTGGCACTTTGGCGACCAGGCAGTTTTGTAACAAGCTATCTACCTGCGG
>CAJMOL010000305.1 GCA_905215095.1 uncultured bacterium
TATCAGGGTAAAGTGTCCCAGAGACCCTACAGAAACTGCAGGGCGGCCACGGGATCCCCCGTGGCCGCCCTGTGGCGTAGCTAGTTTTTAGCTTTGATTGCCGCTTGGCATTAGGCGGCTGCGGCGGCCTTGTCGGTCGTTGTCTTGCTATCGCCGTTGCCCTGGCCCTCAAAATGCTTGTAGCACCAGCTGGTGACCAGCGGGGTCAAAATAGCCGTCACGATTGCGCAGGCAGCAACCTGTGCCGTAGCCGTCGCGAGCACCGCACCGCCATACAAGGCCTCGTTGACGCTTGCCATGGCAGCAGGCGTGGCCACATTGGCTCCGGCGCAGCTCGAAATGGCCGCACCTGCGACACCCGTACCGCCCGTGAGCTTATCGACCGCGATAACGGGAATTGCAAAGACCACCGAGCAGATCACGCCGAGCAGAATACCGGGGAGACCGCCATTAATGAGCTGGCCAAAGGTCATGGTCGAGCCCATGGCAAAGAAGACGAGCACGATGACGGCGGAAAGTGCCGGTGCCATCATCTTCTTAAAGCTCGGGAAGAGGTTGCCCAGAATAATGCCGACGACGATCGGTAGGATGGCGCCCACGAGCGACCAGCCAATCGGAGCCTGACCGGCAGCGCCGAGCACGATCATCGTGACCGGAGGGCCGACAACCAGCGTGGTGATGGCGACGGCGCCACGCTCGGCCTCATTGCCCATGGTGCCCATCAGACCAGCGTACATAGCGTTGTTGGCGCCGGTGCAAGCCGCCAGCATCACCATAGCAGAGATGCCAAACAGGTTGTCGTTGAACACATAAAGGATGAGCAGCGACACGGCAACGACCACGATCTGCTTGACGGCGATGATGATTGCGCCGCGTGCAGCGGCGGCAGGAGCACTCTTAAACGAAATCGTCGTACCGACGATGAGCAAAAAAGCGCCCACGAGCGGGCCTGCGCCCTGCTGGGTCATACCAAGCGTAAAGCTGCCGAGCGTTTTGAACAGGTCGGGGAATAGCGTGTTGAGCAGGCAGCCCAGCAAAAGCGGCACCAAAATATTGGCACCCGGGATGGAGGACATCTTAAAGAACGGCTCCTTTGCCGCCGGCGCCTCCACCGCAGTCGATTCACTCATATATATCTCCTTTGGATGCATGCGAATCGTAGCCGCACGCGCCTATGTCAGAAAGAAGGCGACGGTCCCGAGGCGCAGGAGCCGTCGCCGAATAATCATCGCGGGGTATTACCCGTCCAGGACGATGCCGCCGTCGCAGTCACCGATCTCGCCGTTCACGAAGCTGGCGAGGTCGGAAGCGAAGAACAGCACCATCTGCGCAGGCTCGCTGGCCTGGGCAGCGCGGCCCAGAGGAATACCGTTGATGATGCGCTGAGAATTCTCGTCAGAGAGAATCGAGGTCATATCGGTCAACGTGAGCGACGGGCACACGGCGTTGCAGCGAACGCCAAACTTGCCGCCCTCCTTGGCGACCGCCTTGGTAAGGCCGTTGACACCGGCCTTGGAGCTCGCGTAGGCAGCGGTGCCAAGCAGGCCGCCGCCGATCTTGCCAGCAACGGAGCTCACGTTGACGATAGTGCCGGCATGCGCCGCCTTAAAGTGCGGGTACACGGCGTTCATCATAGTGAAGGTACCGTTGAGGTTGATATCGATAGTGCGGCGCCACTCGGTGTCATCGATCTCGTCGAACTTCTTGGTGCTGATGACACCGGCGCAGTTGATCAGGATGTTGGTTTGCGGCAGGTCTGCGAAAATCTGTTCGACGGTCTCGCGCGCCTTGGGCGCATCAGCGACATCGAGCTGATAGAACTTGTTGCCCTCGCCAAGCTCGGCCACCGCGGCCTCGCCCTTAGCAGCGTTCCTTGCGATGAGCGCGACGTGTCCGCCGCCCGCGACGATGCCCTTGGCGATCTCGAGGCCAATGCCCTGAGTGCCGCCCGTGACAATCGCGGTCTTGCCCGTGAAGTCAAATGCCATGACTCCATCCCCCTTTAATTTAGGTGTCTCCTTGCGGGAAGTTGGAGCATCGCACGTGGCGATTATATGAGTCCCAGTCGTCATGGTGGTGACAACCCCTCGCCTAACCGCGTGCATGATAGTTCTTTGAAACGCTGCAATTCTTGAATGATTTTAATTCTTTATGCGTTCTTTATATTGCCTAGCAACCAGGTAGTTTTTGGGACATGCCTAGAGATCTGCCCTTAACTTTGCTGGCACCGACGGTGTACGGAGATCGCCTAAAGGCAGTTTTCTAGGCATGTCCCAAAATCTACCGTAT
>CAJMOL010000306.1 GCA_905215095.1 uncultured bacterium
CCGCCGGTGCTGTCGCTGACTGTTGATGTGACGGCCGAGGACGCGTTTCGCGGCGTGACACACAAGGTTACCTACCGCATTCCCTCGACGGGCGAGCAGCAGACCATTACGGTCTCGGTGCCTGCGGGCGCGGTCGACGGCGGCAAGCTACGCTACAAGCGTCGCGGCGAGTATGGCGTTGCCGGCGGCGAGCGCGGCGACCTGGTCGTGACCACGCATGTGGAGGAGCACCCGCTGTTTAAGCGCAAGGGTGCCGATGTGACCATGGAGGTGCCGATCTCGGTCTATGAGGCGGCGCTCGGCTGCACGGTGGATGTGCCCACGCCCGGCGGCGCGACGGTTCGTCTGAAGGTGCCCGCTGGCACCCAGACGGGCAAGAAGTTCCGCTTTAAGGAGATGGGTGCGCCCGACGTTAAGCACCGTGGCCGCACAGGCGCGCTGCTCGTCGAAATCAAGGTACAGGTCCCCACGAACCTGTCCGATGACGAGCGCGATGCCATGACCAAGCTGCGCGAGGCCGACACGCGCGATTATCGCGAGAAGGTCAACCGTTACAAGGCGACGTTCTAGGGCAGTCGTGGCGCACGCCCGCGCCCGCGGGCTTATGATGGACGATAGCGAGACGGAAAGGGGTCAGGTAGCATGGCCGAGGACAATAGGAATAAACCGCTGTACATGATCAGCGTGGCGGCCGAGTTGACCGGCATGCATCCGCAGACTCTGCGCGTCTACGAGTCCAAGGGCCTGGTGAACCCCCAGCGCTCGGGCGGCAACACGCGTCTGTATTCGCGTGCCGATATCGAGCGCCTGGAGCTCATCAACCAACTGACCGACGAGGGCATCAACCTCGCCGGCGTGGTGCGCATCCTCGATATGAAGGAGCGTGCCGAGGAGCGCGAGCGCGAGAACGAAAAGCTCCGCGCCCGCGTGCGCCAGCTCGAGGACGAGCTGCACGAGTACAAGATGCAGAAGAAGATTACCGCCCTGGCCCCGCGCGACGGCTCGGTTAACCCCGAACAGGTCATGCGCAAGCTACTGGGTGCCGGCGGGGATCTCTAGGTTACGCCGTTCTGCCGAACGGCGTAACGGCTCGACGCTGCGCGACGTCCAGAGCGACAATTTGTCATTCAAAAGGCGAGGCATGACCAGAAGGTCAATGCCTCGCCTTTTTCATGCCAACTTGTTCGCTCTGGGCGGCGCTCGCTTCTTTTGTTCGACCTACGATACAAAGCCACTCGCTTAGGGGCGTTTTCGCTTTCCGTCCTCTTTCTGCAATGACTTCATGAACCTGGCACTTGGGGACGTTCCTATTGTGCCGGCAGGTGGGGACACTCCTTTGCTAGAAGATTCGGCGCAGGTCTCCGCGGTTGAGGGCCTCGTCGAAGAGGTGCTTGAATACCACACTGCCGTGCAGGCCGTCGTGCTCGAACTCGTTCGTTACCCAGGCATGCGAGTTGCCCACGCGGCTGAGCGTGTCGAGCTGCATACCCGAATCGACGTACATGTCGTCGAAATACACCGCGGCCTGCAGGGGCACCTCGTTGCACGCCAGGCGCTGCGGGTCGTAGATCTTGTCCCAGCTGGTGTCTTCCATCAGCAGGTCCATCGCGGGCTTGAAGGGCTTAAGTTCGGGCATCTGCTCGAACATCCACGGGAACATGGCCTCTCCGGTAAACATGAGCGGGCGCGCGAGTGTGTCGAACTCGGCACGATGAGCTTTCTCTTCTGCCGCGGCCCAGCGAATGGGCATGGTGTCGCCGTCGGCGTAGATGAACTCCTGAAGCGTCCAGTACAGCGGATTCGTGCGCGTGTTGGTGCGTTCGAAGGCACGCATCAAAAAGCTATCGGATACTGAGGCACCGCAGCTCAGCGTGCCGTCGCCGTTAACAAAAGCGTGATCGATGATCCAATGCATGCGCTCAAAGCTCGGCTTCATGCCAAAGTCGCTGCCCATAAGCTGTAGACGCTCCACCGTCATTGGCGAGCCGTCGGGCAGCACGGGCTTCTGCTCCTCAAGCGCATCGGCAAGAACCGCCACACGCTCGACGTCGGCGGGGTAGCGTTCGTAATACTGCCGCGTCTTGGCGGCCATGCGCGGGAAGGTGTGCGCGTAGACCTCGCTTGCGCTCGCCGGCACGTGCGGAATGCCGCCGCAGGTAAAGCTCGCCGCCACGCCCTCGGGGAAGAGCGACAGATAGCTCAGCGTCAAAAAGCCGCCGTAGCTCTGGCCGAGCGTGACCCACGGCTTGCCGCCAAAGCCCACCAGGCGCAGGTACTCAAAATCGCG
>CAJMOL010000307.1 GCA_905215095.1 uncultured bacterium
TTGTACGTCCTGGACGGCGCTCGCTGACTTATGCTCAACCTGCGGCGCTGCCATTGTTGCAGGCAGGAGGCAGCTTGCTCGCTCCGGTGCACGTTTGCTGGCTTTGGCTCTGCCTGTGACGTTTCCATTGTTGGTGCGGAGTGACTTGTTCCCTGCTCCAAATTAGCTACCCCGGGTCCCCGGTGGTTGCGGTGGGCGTGTTTGGTTGGTGCCTGTTGATGGTCTGGGTATCGGGGAGGGCGGGCTCCGTTATAATCGCCTAGAACATTAAATGGAAACGGGACGGGAGCCATACATGCGCCAGGGTTTCGACAACGCGAAGTATATCGAGCTGCAGGCCGCTCATATTAAGGAGCGCATCTCGCAGTTTGGCGGCAAGCTGTATTTGGAGTTTGGCGGCAAGCTGTTTGACGACTATCATGCGAGTCGCGTGCTGCCGGGTTTTGAGCCGGACAGCAAGTTTCGCATGCTCAAGAGCATTGCCGACGACGTCGAGGTCATCATCGCCATTAACGCGAACCACATCGAGAAGAACAAGGCTCGCGGTGACCTGGGTATTACCTATGACGAGGACGTCTTGCGCCTGGTCGACCTGTTCCGCGGCAATGGTTTTGCTGTCGCGGCCGTGGTTATCACCCAGTATGCAGGCCAGCCCGCCGCTGACGTCTTCCGCAATCGCCTGAACGCGCTCGGCATTCCTGCCAAGCTGCACTATCCCATCGAGGGCTATCCGCACGACATCGACCTGATCGTGTCCGACGACGGCTATGGCAAGAACGAGTTTGTCGAGACCACGCGTCCGCTCGTTGTCGTGACGGCACCCGGCCCCGGCTCGGGCAAGCTCGCCACCTGCCTGTCTCAGCTCTATCACGAGCACAAGCACGGCACCGCCGCCGGCTACGCCAAGTTCGAGACTTTCCCGGTCTGGAACCTTCCCCTCACGCATCCGGTCAACATCGCCTATGAGGCCGCCACGGCCGACCTCGACGATGCGAATATCATCGACTCCTTCCACTTGGAGGCCTATAACAAGACTACGGTCAACTACAACCGCGACGTCGAGGCCTTCCCGGTGGTCCGTGCCCTGATGGAAAAGATCCTGGGCAAGAGCCCCTACCAGAGCCCCACGGACATGGGCGTCAATATGGTCGGCTTTGCCATCACCGATGACGATGCCTGCCGCGACGCTTCCAAGATGGAGATTGTCCGCCGCTACTTTACCGCGGTCGAAAATGTGCGCCGTACCGGCGTGGGCGATGAGCAAGTCGACCGTCTCAAGATCATTATGAAGAAGGCTGGTATCGACAAGAATTACTCGCCGGCACGCTCGGCCGCCCTTACCAGGGAGCAGCTGACGGGTGGCCCCGTAGGCGCCATGGTCATGCCCGATGGCTCCGTGGTGACCGGCAAGACTTCCACGCGCCTGGGCGCCGCGAGCTCGCTCATCATGAATGCACTTAAGCATGTCTCGGGCGTTGACCTTGAGCTCGAGGTCATTAGTGATGAGGCGATCGAGCCTATCAGCAAGCTCAAGACGCATTTCCTGGGTAGCAAGAACCCGCGCCTGCACACTGACGAGACGCTTATGGCGCTCTCGATCACCTCGGCAACGAGCGAGACGGCGGCCCGCGTCCTTTCGGGCCTGGAGCAGCTGCGCGGTTGCGATGCCTTCTTTAGCGTGATTATCTCGCCGACGGACGAGACGGTACTGCGCAAACTGGGTATCAACGTGTGCTGCGAGCCCAAGTTTGAGCGCCGCGGTTTCTTCCATCGCTAAGTTTGAAGCACCGCGGTAATTGCATTGCATTTTGGCCGTATCGGGTTAGCGCCCGGTACGGCTTTTTGATCAATAAAGCGCCTATTTCGGCGAAAAATAGCTGTTTACCTGCCTAGAAACAATTTGAGCGGTATACAATAACCGTAACTGTTTCATCCTTAGCGGGATGCCGCATGATGGATATTACCTGCCATCGTGAGGTGTGTCGGTCGCGCACGGCGCGTTAGATGCTCGTGCTCGGTTTGAGGAGGCTGCTATGGCAGGCAAGGGTCGTGCGAGTGTCAACGATATGAAGCGTGTTGAGGTGCTGGTGTTGATGGAGATCGACCAGCAAACCGAAGACAATGGCGGGCCGTATGGTTTCTCGCGCAAAACGCTTGCCGAGCGCGTGGGGGTTTCGCCGTATCGTGCCCGCGCCGCAATCGATCGCTTGGATTCCGAAGGCATGATTGATGTCGTCTCGCGTTATAGCGACGACGGCGGTCAGCTTGCAAA
>CAJMOL010000308.1 GCA_905215095.1 uncultured bacterium
CTGTTACCGGTGTTGTTGTCGGTATCGTGTGCCTTGCGGCTATTGGTGCGTGGTTTGTGCGCTCCCGTAAGAGCGCATAGCGACTCGATGCCTGTAACGTCCGTCGTTTGATACGCGGGTGAGTTGTGCCGTTCGTGTCGTGGCTTTATAGATGAACGGGCTCCGGGTTAAGACGACCCGGAGCCCGTTTGCGCTGCATCTGTCGTGTCAATGGGTGGTTTATGCCAGCTCCGCTCCCAGGGCCTTGCAGGCCGCCTCGCCCTCATCATCGGGCGCATCGTAGCAAATGACGGAATCGACGACGTTGACGCCCGCCTCGTCGGCATCGGCCTTCCAGTTGTCCATCCACTCGCCCTCGGCCCACGAGTAGGAGCCAAAGAGGACGACCTTCTTGTCGCCGAGGGACTCCTTGACCTCGTCCCACATCGGCTGGAACTCATCGTACTCGAGTTCCTCGGAGCCCATGGCGGGGCAGCCGAAGGCGAAGGCGTCGTAGTCGGCGACCCTGTCGGCAGAGAAGTCGGCGCAGGGGATGACCTCTACCTCGGCGCCGGCATCGGTTGCGCCCTCGGCAACGAAGTTTGCCATGGCCTCGGTGTTGCCTGTACCGCTCCAGTAGACGACTGCGATCTTGCTCATATGTTTTCCTTTCGGTTGTGCGGCGTGCGGCCGCGTTTTGTATGCTCTATCGGGTTGCCTGGACAAGTTGTCCCAGGGTGCAGCCCTGTTGATAGATATAGGTAAGGTATTGCGTGCATGCGCGATAGGAGTCAAAGGTCGTGAGCGCCTGTTCGACGTTCGTGTATACCTTCCAGGCGCCAAAGACCTTATAGTTTTCGCCGTGCTGGACGATAAACTGATGGACATCTTCGTAGGGATAGCCCAAAAAATAGCCAATTTCGTGGGGGAACTCGCACATACACCCCGTATCGCAGTGCCTATTTCGCGCGAGTGCGCAGACACTGCCGTCATAGGCGCTTTCTGCGGCATTGCTGCTTGCCAGCGTGATGCGCGCGGCGAGATGCACCAGGGATGCGGGCAGGTTGTGGACATCGTAGCCTTCGGCGACAAGCGCCGTCGCGGCGCGGGGGTCGGAGAGATATCGCATAAGGTCCGCAGGGCGGTACACATAGATGAGCGCTCCGCAGGGGCGCCAGACCAAAACTCTCATATGGATCCCGAGCGGCTGGAGCTCGCGGTTGCATTGGGCTATGACGGCGAGCAGGCGAGAGCGTCGCTCTTCGATTTGAACGACGCCGAGTTTTCCGTTTTGGTTGGCGTAAACGCCGGGATAGGTAAAGAGCGAAGCTGGCTTGATACCTGCGAGCGTAGGGGAGCAGTTGCGCACGACAGCCGTTTGATATGTTGGGATGTCAATGGTTCGAGTCACGTTGCCCCTTTCGAGTCCTCAACTGTTAGCCTAGGAAAACTTATACACGAAAGTAAGCCATGGTCAACAAAAAAGTTTGAAGAGGGAAACTAATTGACCGAACGGACATGATTTTGGGTTAAGATGGGGACACCCTATGGGGGTATCTAGATAGGGCTACTTGAAAGGGGAACGCATGAGTGACTTGCTCAACCCTGCGAATCTCATCGTGCTGGCCGTAATTGCCGTCGGTTTGTTTTTTGGGTTGCGTCGCATCGCCGCTTCGACTCGCGGAAAGAGCTGCTGCAGTGACGGCGCGAGCGGAAAGAAGTCCAAGAAGGTCGTGGTCGCTGATACCGATCTGTCTCATTATCCCTATAGCGAGGAGCTGCTCATCGGCGGCATGAGCTGTGACGGCTGCGCTCAGAACGTAGCCAATGCCCTGAATGCGCTGGATGGCGTGTGGGCAACGGTGACGTATGCGGACCACACGGCACGCGTGCGCTCTAAGCAGCCGATCGATCGCGGTGCTCTCGTGGCCGCCGTGAAGGACGCGGGTTACTACGTCATGACGCTGTAAGCGTCGCCTTGGATGCATTTCCTTGTCTAGGCTCGTCCGCGCAGTTCGATGTCTTGGATATCGTCGAAGTCGATGGCGATGTCCTTGAGCTTGAGGAACTTGAAGGCGGGAAGCACTTCGTCGAGAATGCCGGTGCGGCTACGATAGCCGTATGTATCGTAATAGGTGACACGCACCAAGTCGCCGCGTTTGAGGCCCTCGAGCTTTTTTGAAAGCTCGAGGGCTTTTTCTTCCGTGAGTTCGCATTTTGGTTCGACGGTAATTTCTTGCTTGCGCACGAGCTCGTAGTATCCCGTGAGGGCGGCAAAGGGCATAAAC
>CAJMOL010000309.1 GCA_905215095.1 uncultured bacterium
TCATCGATATCGACAATCTCAAGCACTGCAACGACGTCTTTGGCCATGACGAGGGCAACCGCTATATCTTGCAGGTAAGCCTCTATCTTAAGCTATATATGAAAGTGGACGAGGCGGCGTTTCGCATAGGCGGCGACGAGTTTGCCATCCTGTCTACGATTGCGACCGAGGACGACCTCGCCGAACGTCTGGAACACTGCCGAACGATCCTGCTCAAAAACAACGATTCCGAGATGCCCCACTCGTTTAGCTACGGAGTGGCACACGCCGACCCCGCCCTGGGCGAAGCCTCCAATCGCATGACACTCGATGCCGACCATCGCATGTACGACTACAAGCTACGTCATGCCATGCACCTCGATCGGCGCAATATCACGCAAGTCCACGCCGACGACTTCGAAATAAGCGACCGCGTTTTCGACGCCTTTTCGATGCTCAACGAAGGTCGTTATTTCTTTATCGAGAACTTGGACAAACATCGCACCCTTTGGTCACAAGGTGCCTTGCGCGACCTCGGTCTTCCTTCGGAGCATATAGACAACTGCCGCGATTACTGGAAAACGCGCGTCCATCCCGATGACCTTGAGGCTTTTACCGACGACATCGACCAAGTCTATAACGGCTCCAAACACCATCGAGTCATGCAGTATCGTGTACGCAACGCCACAGGCGACTACGTGCTCTGCCGTGCTCGCGGTTTTCGCATCGATGGGGGCGAAAACGAGCCCTCGCTCTATGTCGGCGAGCTCGTCAATCATTCCCTTGCCGAGACTGTCGACGCTGCCACGGGGCTTGGAACGCAACGCATGCTGGTCAACGCTATCGATGCCTGTCGCCGTGACCACTGCAAAACAGGACTCATCGCCGTGCGCGTTCGCGGCACGACGAAACTCAACGAGCTCTATGGAGCCGAGGCGGTCGACAGCGTGCTTGCCGAATACGCAGGCCGTATGCTGTCGATCACCCGCGGCAGGAGCAGAGTCTTCCGTTCACGAAGTGTCCAGTTCGTCGTGCTCAGCAACGATTTGGACCACGGGGCATTTGAACTCCTGACCCACCGTCTAAAAGAGACCATTTTTGCCCCCGTTCAGATCGCGGGCGACACCATCACTCCCGTTTGTATTGTCGCCCCGGTCTTTTACGAGCGCCTGGATTACCAAACATCTGCTGTCTTGTGCGAACTTGACCGTCGTCTTCGCACAGCTGGCGGGCCTGTCCCCAACGACAGTCTCCCTATACCCGAGGTCGAACGCAAAAGCGCAATCGCCGAACGCATCGATATGCTCACCGGTCTCTATCGACCCAGCGAGTTTATGCGGCGCGCCAACGCTTTTCTCGAGGCAAGGCGCGACGGCGCCTGGTGCATCGCCACGGTCGACATGGGCCACATGCGCCTGTTTAACGAATGGTATGGACAGGCCGAAGGCGACCGCCTGCTTGCCGATGTGGGCACGGTCCTCAAGGACATCGAGAATGCCGGCATGGGCGTCGCAGGGTACTGGGGCCAAGATGACTTTTGCGTACTCATCCCCTTTAAGCACATCACCGTCCATCAAATCTACAACCGCGTTCGCGAGGCAGTAGCCAGGCATGATGGCGGCGTAGGTTTTTGGCCGTCCATGGGCGTTTACCCCATCGATTCCAATGAGGAGATCACCATCGATGCGCAGGCAAAGGCCATGTTTACCAATCGGCGCGCAAAAAACGACTTTAAGGAGCGCATTGCCATTTTTTGCCCCGAGGAGTACAAGCGCGAAATCGTGTTCAACCGCACGCTGGCCGAATTCCAGTACGCGCTGTCAAATGGTCGCATCACGTACTATCTTCAGCCCCAGGTCGATATGGAAACCGGCGAGATTATTGGCGCCGAAGCACTCACCCGCTGGATTGACAAGGACGGCTCTCTCATTTCGCCCGCAACGTTTATCCCCGCACTCGAGGAAAGCGGCTTTGTAGTGACGCTCGACAAATATGTTTGGCAGGGCGTCGCCATGTGGCTCCGCGAGCGCCTCAATCGAGGACTTCGCGTGGTTCCGATTTCCCTCAATGTGTCGCGCGTAGACATTCTTGCCTGCGATGTCGCCGAGCATATGGGGTCGCTCGCCGCCCAGTACAACCTGCCGCCCGAACTCATGCACATCGAGATCACCGAGACCGCCTATACCGGAGAGTCCGAGGCCGTGGATAAGCTGACCGCGGATCTGCACACCCGTGGCTTCTCGACCTACATGGACGATTTTGGCACCGGCCAGTCCACGCTCGCG
>CAJMOL010000310.1 GCA_905215095.1 uncultured bacterium
CCTCCAGGCGCGCGGCGGCCTTGCGGCCGAGCGAATGCAGCGAGTTGGGGTTGACGCCGGCGAGCTCGCTGTCGTCATATTCGCGCTGGGCAAGGAGCGCCTCGGCGCGCATGGGCGTCGAGGCGGCATAGTCAAGATTCACGGGTATGCGGTTTTGACCTGCGGTCATAAGGGTTTATGCCTCCTGTGCGGCCTCGTTGCCCAGCTTCTGCAGCAGCGCAACCTCGGCAGCGGGATCTTCGGACTTAAATACGGCGGAGCCTGCTACGAGCACGTTGGCGCCGGCCTTGACGACCTCGGCGATGTTCTTGGAAGAGATACCGCCATCGACCTCGATGAGGGGCGAAACGCCGTGGCGCTCACACATGGCCTTGAGCTCGTGCAGTTTGGCGATGGTACCGGGGATAAAGCTCTGGCCGCCAAAGCCAGGGTTCACGCTCATCAGCAGCACCATATCGACAACGTCGATGATGCTCTCGAGCACGCAGACGGGCGTGGCGGGGTTGAGCACCACGCCGGCCTTGACGCCGCGCTGCTGCAGATGGGTGAGCGTGCGGTGCAGGTGCGTGGAAGCCTCGTAGTGCACGGTGATCATGTCGGCACCGGCGTCGGCGTACCAATCGACCGTCTCGTCGGGGTTCGACACCATCAGGTGCGCATCGACCGGAACATCGGTGGAGCGCTTGACGGCCCTAAGGATGTCAACGCCAAAGGTCAGGTTGCCGGTAAAGTGACCGTCCATAACGTCAAAGTGCACAAAGTCGGCACCGGCGATCTTGTCGAGTTCGCCCTTGAGGTTGGCCATGTCGGCCGAAAGGACGGACGGAGCGATTTTGATGGAACCCATGATAGAAGCCTTTCTGCGCTAGTCGGTGAGTCCGTAGAACTCTTGAGAAGGGACGCGATCGGTAAGAATCTCGAGTGCCCTATCCAAAGTAACACCGTTGTAGAGCGTTTGCTCCACGGCAAAGGTGAGCGGAATGTCTACGCCCAGTGAACGGGCAAGCTCGCTGACGCTGCGGGCCGCGACGGCGCCCTCGACAACCATATGCGTGCGCGTCTGGTACTCGTCGAGCGACACGCCATGAGCGAACTCGTAGCCAAAGGTGCGGTTGCGCGAATGCTCCGAGGTGCAGGTGGCAATGAGGTCGCCCATGCCGGCAAGCCCCATGCAGGTCATAGCCTGCCCGCCGCGGGCATGCACCAGACGGCTGATCTCGGCCAGGCCGCGCGTCATGATAAGGGCGAGCGTATTGTCGCCCGCACCGGTGCCGGCGGAGATGCCACATACGATGGCGATGACGTTTTTCATGGCACCGCAGACCTCGACACCGGTCATGTCTTGCGACAGATAGATGCGGAAGGCCGTGGACAGGAGCAGTTCCTTAAAGGTCTCCCCTATCTGCGGATCTTTGCTTGCGATGACGGCGGCAGAAAGTCCGCCGCGGCAGATCTCCTCGGCATGGTTGGGGCCCGAGAGCGCCGCCACGCGCGCCTCGTTGCCGATCTCGCTGGCGATGACCTCGCTCATGAGCAGACCGGACTCGGGCTCGATGCCCTTGGTGAGGCACAGAACCGGCGTCTCGTCCGCGATGTGCGGCGCCGCCTGGTGGCAGACGTCGCGCAGGTGCGTCGAAGGCACGGCAAAGATGATGGCCTCGACGCCGTCGAGCGCCTGGGCCAAATCCGTCGTGGCGACAACGTTTTCCGGCAGCACGTCCTCGGATTCGCCGTTCTCGAACACGGTTCCGGCCTCCGGGTCCACGGTCTTGCCCATGGTCGCGGGATCTCGTTCCGCGGTGTGCGTCTCCCCGATCCACTTGAGGGTCGACGGGTCGGTCTCCACCGCGAGGTCCCACACGATCTGGCAGTACTGGGGCAGGCGGTTCCGTCCGCCTTTGCCGAGGCGCGCGTACCGTTGGTCGCCGCGGCGGATGAAGCCGCGCTCCTGGAGCGTCTTCAAAGCGGTGCGCACGGTGCGTTCCGAGAGTTCGGTGACGTTGACGATGGTCGCGATCTTTGGATAGGCTGCGGTGCCGTCGTCGTCCGCGCGGTCCGCGAGGTAGACGAGCACGGCCTTCGCGCTGGCGTTGCCGACATGGCATTTGAAGGCCCATGACAGTGCGATGTTGCTCACGGTCGCCCCTCCTCACGCTGCTGGGCGGCACGTCGCTCGTCGGCCAATCTGGCGTGCATCTCGTCGCCGAGACGTGCCGTCCGGCACAGGGCCAGCGTCATCAGCCAGGAGAACGCGAC
>CAJMOL010000311.1 GCA_905215095.1 uncultured bacterium
CGTGGTATCGGAAACGGTCAGCGCAACGCCCTCGGCGGAAAGCTCACCGGCGTCGCCCTGCTGGCCGCCCATCTCGGCATAGAACGGGGTGCGGTCGAGCACGACCTCAACGTCCTCGCCGGCGGCAGCGGACTCGACGGACTCGCCGTTGCGAACGATGGCGACAACCTTGGCGCCCTCGATGACGTCGTTGTCATAGCCGTCGAACTCGGTCGCGGCAACCTTGTCGGAAAGCTCGACCCACACGTCGTTGAAGCTACCCCAGGCGTCGCCCTTGGCGTTGGCGCGGGCGCGGGCCTTCTGGTCCTCCATGCAAGCGGTAAAGCCATCCATGTCGACGTCGTGTCCAGCGGTACCGGCGATCTCGACGGTCAGGTCGATGGGGAAACCAAAGGTGTCGTGCAGCTTAAAGGCAACGTCGCCCGGAAGGACGGCGCCGTCGGCGAGCGCGGCCAGGGCCTCGTCTAAGTAAACGCGGCCGTTGTCGAGCGTCGTGGAGAAACGCTCCTCCTCGGAGGCGACGATGCCCTTGACGAGCGCGACGTTCTTGAGCAGCTCAGGATAGGCCTCGCCCATCTGAGCGTTGACCTCGTCGATGAACTTGGTCAGGAAGGCGCCCTCGATGCCCAGCAGGCGACCGTGGAACACGGCGCGGCGGAGCAGGCGGCGAAGGACGTACTCACGGCCCTCGTTACCGGGCAGGATGCCGTCCGAGATCATAAAGTCAACGGCACGGGAGTGGTCGGCGATGATGCGCAGGGAGCGGCTGGCGCCGGAGTAATCGTCGGCGTCATAGGTCTTGCCGCTGATCTCCTCACCGAGCTTGATGAGGTGCTGCATCAGATCGCCGTCGTAGTTGGCGGTCTTGTGCTGCATGATGGCAGCCATGCGCTCCAGGCCCATGCCCGTATCGAGGTTGCGGTGCGGCAGCTCCGGCATGGAGCCGTCCTCCTGGCGGTCGTACTGGGTAAACACGAGGTTCCAGAACTCAAGGAAGCGGTCGCAGTCGCAACCGGGCTTGCAGTCGGGGCTGCCGCAACCGACCTCCTCGCCCATGTCAAAGTAGATCTCGGAGCACGGACCGCAGGGGCCGGTGGGGCCAGCGGCCCAGAAGTTGTCGTCCTCGCCCAGACGCGAGATATGATCCTCGGCAACGCCCAGGGAGCGCCACACGTCGTGGGTCTCGTCGTCCTCGGTAAAGACGGTGAAGTACAGGCGGTCGAGCGGCAGCTTGAACTCCTTGGTGATGAGCTCAAAGGCCCAAGCGCAGGCCTGCTGCTTGGAGACGCCGCCAAAGGAGAAGTCGCCGAGCATCTCAAAGAAGGACAGGTGACGGCCGTCCTCGCCGATGCAGTCGATGTCGTTGGTGCGGACGCACTTCTGGCAGGAGATCGCGCCGATCTCCTTCATGGTCTTCTTGCCCTGGTAGTACTCCTTAAACTGGTTCATGCCGGCGTTGGCAAGCAGCAGCGAAGGATCGTCGGGGACGAGGGACGAAGAAGGATAGAGCTTAAGACCGCGCTCCTCAAAGAAGTTGAGGAACTTGGAGCGAATCTCGGCCGTAGTCATTGACGGGTAGTCAGCACTCATAGAGGGAATCTCCTCGGTTTCACATCGAAACAGTTCAAACGTAACGATATTACCATCCCACCGCGCCTGTGCAAAAAAGAGGGCCGCCAAACAGCGACCCTCCAGCGAAAGTGCATGTTATTTAGGACTAAGCAATCCTTTGAAAAAATGGGTTTGGTAAAATGCTATATAAGAACCATCCGGAAGGAGCGATCGATGAAAAGCAAACGATTTGTCCTGAATGCACTTCTGGTAGTGGCACTTTTAGCGCTCTTGGCCTTCTCCCAATGGTACGCAAACCAACCAGCATTTGGCTACGTACTGTATGCAGTGACGTCCGGCGACAACGCTTATTGCACTCTACGCGCAATTGACGTTCTCTATTTCTATGTAGCCGGCCCCTTATCAATCGCTTTGCTCGTGTTTCTTGTCTTTTACAACATCAAGAAACGCTAACGGGACCTATTTGGAATCCGAATCGTCCATGGAGCCGTCGATGCCGGTTTTGGTGTCGTCGTCCGTATTGGAATCGTCATCCTTGGCGAAGGGGTTCTTGAAAAAGCCCGTCGCGTCGGGCTGAAGACCCGACAGCTTAATCCAGGGATTATCGAGTTCTGGTTTGGGCATAGCCTTAGCCTCCGGCGCGGTCTCGTTGCCGATGAGCTCGGACTCATAGATGA
>CAJMOL010000312.1 GCA_905215095.1 uncultured bacterium
CGCCTTCCCCGCCTAGTCATTGGGGACGTTCTTGAATGACTAGTTAGAAGAGATAAGGAGTGTCCCCAGCTGCCGGCAGAAAAGGAACGTCCCTACGTGCCGACTGGTTGCATTAGGAGTATCATCGTCTGCGCAAATAAGCACGAAATAGCATGTTAGAGATTGAGAGCGTATGGCTGATACCGCATCTAGGCACATTGACATGACCACCGGCTCGCTGTGGCGCAATATCCCCCTGTTCGCCTTCCCCGTGGCCGCCACGAGCATCTTGGAGCAGCTGTCGAACCTCATCGCCACGGTCATCATCGGTAACTTCTCGGGCGACCAGGGAACCCTCGCCATGGCGGCGGTCGGCTCCAATGTTCCGCTTACCAGTCTTATGCTCAACCTGTTTATTGGCATGTCGCTTGGCTCCAACGTGGTCATCGCCAACGCTATCGGCCGCAACGATCAAAACATGGTCAAACGCGCCGTCCATACCTCGATTTTAATGGCGCTCGTAGGCTTTGTCGTCATCGCGCTGGGCGAGATCTTTGCCGAGCCCATGCTCGCCGCGCTCAACGTTCCCGCCGAGACCATGCCGCTCGCTTCGCTCTACCTGCGCGTCTTTTTGCTCAGCCTGCCCTCGATCTTGCTCTACAACTTTGAAGCCGCGATCTTCCGCTCCGTCGGCATCACCCGCATGCCGCTGCAGGCGCTTGCCGTGTCCACCGTCCTCAACATTGGCCTGGACCTCATCTTTGTCCCCGTACTCCACTGGGGCGTCGCGGGCGTCGCCATCGCCACCGCCATCGCCTACACCGTCAGCGCCGCTACGCTCTTTATCCGCCTGCTCAAGACCGACTCCGTCGTCCGCGTCACCCTACGCGACCTGGCTATCGACCCCGTCGCCCTCAAGCGCATCGTCAAGATCGGCCTGCCCGCCGGCATCCAAAGCGCCGTCTTTGCCGTCGCCAACATCATCATCCAGTCTGCCATCAACAGCCTGGGCACCGAGGTCATGGCGGCATCGAGCGCCGCCATGAGCCTGGAGTACGTGTGCTACAACCTGCTCAACAGCTTTAGCCAGGCTTGCACCACCTTTGTGGGACAAAACCACGGTGCCCGCCAGATCGACCGCTGCACCAAAACGCTCAAGGTCTGCCTGGTCGAAGGCGGTATCGTTGCACTCACCACGATCATCGTTATTGTCGGCCTGGGGCGCGAGATCTTGTCGCTGTTCAACAGCGATCCCAACATCGTCTCGATCGGCTATATCCGCGTGTGCTCGATCTTCCCTGCGTACGCCTTTAGCATGTTCTACGAAAACATGTCAGGCTACCTGCGCGGCTTTGGTATCTCGCTCACGCCCGCCCTCATCACCATGATCTGCGTCTGCGGCATCCGCTTCTATTGGGTGTTTTGCGTGTTCCCGCACTTCCGCACCTTTGCGAACATCATGATGGTCTACCCCATCAGCCTGGGCACCACGGCGTTCTTTATGGTCGTGGCGGTATTGCTCTGCCACCCCGCACGCACCTATCGTGCCACCCAAGCCAAAGCGACAGCCCGCTAAACACCGCACTCAACGCCACGCCAGTCATTAATTGACAATATGTGAGCTCATATAGTCGATAAAGCGCCTTGTGGCGATGGGCATGGTGTCCCAGCTGCGCCAAGCCGCCACCACGTCACGCGAGGGGGCGTGCACGATGGGACGTACGCGAATATCGGCCCGCATGCCCTCAACGGTACGGCGATACAGCATACTCACGCCTAGACCTTCCTCCACCATCGCCATGATGGTATAGTCGTCGGTCACCTCACTCGTCACGTGCGGCGACAGTCCATGCGTTGCGAATGCATCGAGCACCAGACTCTGTTCGCCCTCATCCAGCAACACAAACGGCTCAGACGCCAGGTCGGCGAGTGTCACCTTTTCCTTTACCGTCAGCGGATGCGCGGCCGGCAACAATGCCACCAACTCGTCGTGATAGACCACGCGCTTCTCGAGCCCAGCGGTAAATCCGCGTGCCGTAAAACAAAAATCAACCACGCCATCGTGCACCCACTGGGCGTTGCGCGTGTAATCGCCCTGCTTGAGGGTAAAGCGTACGCCCGGGTGCAGCGCACCAAAGTCGCGGATCACGCGTGGCAACACGGTACGACTCACGTTGGTAAATGTCGCAATGCGAATATCAGTCGAGGAGAGCCCCAGCAGCTCCTGGCGCTTACCCTCGAGCTCAGCCTCAGCGGTCACAATCTGGCG
>CAJMOL010000313.1 GCA_905215095.1 uncultured bacterium
GGACGAGGTGAGCACAAGCTCCTTCTGGAAGACCTCGAAGGGCTTGACGGTGATTGTCTCATCGGGCTTGGTAAGTCCGAACATCATGACCGTAGCCTTGTGGCCGGCGATCTGGATGGCCTGCTCGATGGTGACGGGCTTGCCGACGCATTCGATTACAACGTCGACGTTGCCGACGCCCTCCTGCTTCAGGCGGGCCGGGACGTCCTCGTGGATGGAATCAATTGCCAGGTCGGCGCCGAGTTTGAGTGCAACCTCGCGCTTGCCTTCGACAGGCTCGAGCAAGACAACCTTGGTGGCGCCGGCGTTTTTGGCGAGCTGCATCATGAGCAGACCGATCATGCCGCCGCCGATAACGACAACTGTGCTGCCGGGCTTGATGTTGCGCATATCGATGCCGTGCAGACAGCAGGCGACGGGCTCGGTCATAGCACCCTGCTCAAAGCTGGTGTGATCGCCCAACTTGTAGACTTGCTGCATATCCACGGAGCAGTACTCGGCAAAGCCGCCGTTAACGGTGGTGCCGTAACCGGTCATATGCTCGCAGTAGTGGTTGATTCCGTCGCGGCAGGGTTCACAGCAGCCGCAGGGATGGTTTGGGTCGATGCACACGCGATCGCCCGGTTTAAAGCCGGCGACGTCGCTGCCCACGGCCTCGACAACGCCCGCAAACTCATGACCAAGGATCGTGGGCGGGGTAACGTCGGCTGCACCCTTGTCGCCCTCATAGATATGAACGTCGGTACCGCAGACGCCGCAAGCTTTGACGTTGATCAGAACGTCGCGCCTGCCCACGGCCGGCTTTGCCGATTCCTCGACTCTGAGGTCGTGCTTTCCATAGAAGACCGCGCTTTTCATGGTGACTCCTTAACGTGGCGGTGAATGTTGTAATGAAGTATAGGCATGTATATAGATATAGACAAGCACATCTAGACAAGTAGAAAAGAAATTTAAAATGCAGCCATCAGCTATGTCAGATTTAGCAGGCGAAATACTGGACATATACCGTTTACGGCCAATAATCAACCGTTTACCGACCGTAGTCTTTATGCTAACTTGTCTAGATAAGTGATGTGATAAAACGTAAGTGCAAGAAGTCAGGGACACGGGCCCACCCGTCCTATTGCACGAGGTACACGCAAACGGCGCGTCTGCGGTCTCGAGTGAAGCCAAAACCGCAGCGCTCCGAATGAAGAGAGGGGGATTCCCCGTCATGATGCAAAAGATACAACGTTTCGGCGGTGCAATGTACACGCCTGCAATTCTTTTCGCATTTTCCGGAATCGTCGTCGGCCTGGGTACGTTGTTTACCACCGAGGCGATCTTTGGCGAGATGGCCACAGCGGGTCATCTTTGGTTTGATTGCTGGAATGTGCTGCTCCAGGGTGGTTGGACGCTCTTTAACCAGATGCCGTTGCTGTTTTGCGTAGCGTTGCCAATCTCGCTCGCGAACAAGCAGAACGCTCGCTGCTGCATGGAGGCTTTGGCCATCTACCTTACCTTCAACTACTTTGTAAGCACGATCTTGGGGCAGTGGGGCCCTGTCTTTGGGGTCGACTACTCTGTCGAGGCGGGCAGCGGTACTGGTCTTGCCACTATCGCAAGCATCAAAACGCTTGATATGGGCATCATGGGCGCGCTTATCATTTCTGGTATCGCCACGATGCTGCATAACAAGTTCTTCGACACCGAACTTCCTGAGTGGCTGGGCGTGTTCTCGGGCTCCGTGTTCATTTATATGATCGGTTTCTTCGTTATGGTTCCGGTCGCTCTTATCGCCTGCCTGGTGTGGCCGCATGTTCAGGCTGCTATCTCCGCCTTCCAGGGATTCATTCTTTCCGCCGGTACGTTCGGCGTGGGCGTCTTTGCTTTCTTCGAGCGCGTGCTGATTCCTACAGGCCTGCACCACTTTATCTATACGCCGTTCTATTACGACAACGCGGCGGTCAACGGCGGCATCTTTGCTGCTTGGGCCAACATCCTGCCCCAACTGGCTGCCGATCCGAGCATTGCTCTTAAGGATGCCGCACCCTGGGCTGCCTATACCTGCCCTGGTTGGACTAAGGTCTTCGGCTCGCTTGGCGTCGCCATTGCGTTTTATATGACCGCCAAACCCGAGCGCAAGCGGCGCGTCAAGGCTCTGCTGATCCCGGTCACCCTTACCGCTATGCTTTGCGGTATCACCGAGCCGCTTGACTTCACCTTCCTGTTCATCGCGCCCGGCCTGTTCGTCGTCCACTGCGTGCT
>CAJMOL010000314.1 GCA_905215095.1 uncultured bacterium
AGGGGGCTTCCGCTCGCATGGTCTTTGCCTGGCAGCTGATGGATGCCGACTCGTGTGGCGAGCGCGACCTGTCCGATGCGACCGTGGTGCTCGACGAGGTCTGTCGCGCGGCCGATGCCTCGCGTACCCGCTCACTTATGCGGCGTGCCGGGCGCGTCGTCTGCCGTAATCTGGGACAGGTGGCGATGGCGTGTGAGCTGGGCGTGGCGTTTGACGTTGCGGCACCGGTGTTTTGCGCGAACCGGGTTACGCTTGCCTGGCTACGCGGACTCGGCGCGGGCCGTGTGTATTTGCCTGCCGAGCTTGTCGCCGACGACGCGGAGCGCGTTGCCGAGCTTGCCGCTTGCCCCGGTGTCTTGGGGGCTGTCGACGCCGACCGTCCCGAGCTCATGGTGTGCGAGCACTGCTTGCTGACTGCCGAGGGCGCCTGCGCCACGGATGCGATGGGGCAGGTCCGTTGCCGTGACTGCTCGCGCCGTCAGCAGACGCGCTTTTTGGTCGAACGTGACGGCACGCGTTTGCCGGTCGTTATCGACGCGTGCGGCAGGACGAGGATTTTCCTGTCGTAGGTGTTCGGCCGCGCCGTTTTGGTTATTATTAGTGGGTTTATGAACTTCGAGCACCGCCGTATCCGGTGAGGGTGCTATAGCAAAAGGAGGATACCCAATGCTGTCTGTTGACGAGCAAATGCGTATCATCACCTCGGGCGCCGCGCAGATCGTTCCCGAGGCCGACCTTCGCAAGAAGCTTGAGAAGGGCGAGCCCCTCAACATCAAGCTCGGTGTCGACCCCACCAGCCCCGACCTGCACCTGGGCCACGCCGTGCCGCTGCGCAAGATGCGTCAGTTCCAGGACCTGGGCCACAACGTTACCCTCATCATCGGCAACGGCACCGCGCTGATCGGCGACCCCTCGGGCAAGAACTCCACGCGTCCTCAGCTTTCGCAGGAGCAGATCGAGGCCAACGCCGAGACCTACGTGAGCCAGGCCATGAAGATCCTGGATCCCGAGAAGACCACCATCGTGCACAACGGTGATTGGATCCTTTCGATGGATCTGGCCGGCCTGCTGCAGGTATGCTCCAAGTTCACCGTTGCCCGCATCCTTGAGCGCGACGACTTTACCAAGCGCTACCAGTCTCAGACGCCGATCGCCCTGCACGAGTTCCTGTACCCTGTGATGCAGGCCTTCGACTCCGTTCAGATCAAGGCCGACGTGGAGATGGGCGGCACCGACCAGCTCTTCAACCTGCTCGCTGGTCGCGAGCTCATGGAGAAGATGGGCATGGAGCCGCAGATCGCGCTCACCATGCCGCTGCTCGAGGGCACCGACGGCGTGCGCAAGATGTCCAAGTCCTATGGCAACTACATCGGCCTGACCGATGCTCCCAAGGATATGTTCGGCAAGACCATGTCCATCCCCGACGAAATGATCGGCAAGTACTATCGTCTGGCCAGCTCGCTCACCCCGGCCGAGGTCGACAAGATCGACGCCGCCCTGGCCGACGGTTCCGCCGACCCCTATGAGCTCAAGCGTGCACTGGGCCGCGACCTGTGCGATACCTATCACGGCGCCGGTGCCGGTGACGAGGCTCAGGCCGAGTTCGACCGCGTGTTCAAGGAGGGCCAGCTTGCCGACTTCCCCGAGAAGCACGTTGAGCTGACTGTTAACGACGAGGGCCAGATCTACCTCGCCGGCCTGCTCAAGGACTTGGGTCTTTCGGCGAGCGCCGGCCAGGCCCGTCGCGACATCGACGGCGGCGGCGTCAAGCTCAACGGCGAGGCGCTCGAGCCCAAGTCCTACAACCTGGAGCCCGCCCGCCTCGAAGGTGCGCAGATCCAGGTCGGCAAGAAGAAGTTCCTGCGCCTGGTCTAGCTGCAAAGCTAGAAGCCGTAACTATATATATCGAATCGAACGGAGGGGTTCGAAGACCGGCCCTCTCCGTTTGCGTACAGGGATGAGGTGCCCACGGTGCGTCCCCTCATTATCCGGGCGGATGTAAACGGCCCCCGCCTGGATCCGCCCCGCGTCGTCCAACGCTCTGCCCTCGGTAGTTGCGATTGCCGCTATGCCAGGCGGCGCATCCCGCCCCTGGCGCGCCCCGTCTACATGCAGGGAAGGGCGCGAAGCGCCCGAATCCCTTCTGGCTATAAGGGGGCCGCAATGCGCCCTCGAACCCCCCTCCGAACCCCATATGTGTGCAGAATGTGAAGATAACCACGAAGGCGAAATAGTCCTGGACA
>CAJMOL010000315.1 GCA_905215095.1 uncultured bacterium
CCGCCCGTCGTAGCCTGGGTCACGGCCTCGGCAATGCCCTCGGCGCCCTCGGCCCAAAGTTGCGCCGGCGTGGTGCCAAAAGCCATGGCAAAAGCCAGGAAAGCCACCAGACCGCGCTTGGCTACGCCACGGGCAATCGCTCCATGACGACGCCACGAGGCGCGCTGGCACTCGTCCTCAAACATATCCATTTGTCTCCTATTGTCTGAACTTGGGACATTGCCCAGCGGCTGCCCCACGTCATCGCGCACATTGCGCTCGAGTACCCCCATCGGGGTCCCCCTTCCCTCCAGAGCCCAACGCGTACCGGCGGCTTTCGCCACGGCCGCGCACAAGATGGGAGGCGATCCGACTTAACCTTACCGACCCGGGCGCGCCGTCCGATCTGCGACGCGACTATCCCGGGCCAAGAGGAATTACGGTTACTGGTACAGCCGGGGACTTGCACCCCGATTCTCCCAAACGCGCAGGAAAACCGCGCATTCGTGCGTCTCCGCACCACCATCTAGGCCATCGATTATTACTGTCAGTATGGTATCACGCAAAAGGGCCCCGCACACAGGCGAAGCCCAAGGTAAAAGCTATGGTTTGCGATAGGAAGGACTGTCGTCGGACCTTGAAAGAATAGCTCGTTTCAAAACTATGCCGGATTACGGCGCTGAATCAGCACCTCGCAACCATTCCTGTCATTTTTAAAAACAAACGACTCATCTACCTGCGGTTTTAAAAGCACGGATTCCGGCATGGTCGAGGTTCGGCACTCCAGCCCCGTAAACCGGCATAGTTTTGTTCGAACCAGCCCACGCCGGCGTGACGCAAGGCAAAATAACCCGTTTCCCCCGACCCCGGGAAATCGTTAACGCTTGCCGCCGTGACTGTTGCGCCAGATCTCGCGGCCCAGCATCAGCGCCAGCACCAGCGCACTCACGTAGCCCATAAAGCCAATGACCGGGATACCGAACACAACCGGCTCGATGCGCGCGTAGTACACCACCGACGAACCGATAAACAGACCGGCGATCACAATTGCCATCGACATGCGGTCGATAATTCCACCCAGCTGTCGCAGCGCTTTATCGCTGCTCATGATCTGCGTGTTCACCTTAAGCTGGCCACGCGTGAGCATGCGCGACGCCAAGCCCAGATACTCGGCCGCCTCGAGCGAGCCTTTTGCCGCGCGATAGCTGCTCGCGGCAAGATCGCGCCCCATATCGCGCACGCGCGCATAGGTGCTCTTCTCGTTTTTGATATGCGTCTGAATGATCTGGATCATGTTGACGTTGGGCATGTACTCGGTCAGCAGGCCCTCGAGCGTCACCATACCGCGGGCGAACATTGTCACCACGCTCGGCAACTCAACGTCGTTCTTGCGCGCCAGATTCACCAGCGAGGTCAAAAACTCGCCGATATCCAGGTCTTTAAGGTCAAGACCCGCAAAGTCGGCGACGATAAAGTCCAAGTCGGACAAAAAGGCCGAATGGTCGAGCTCAGCAGAGTCGCCGCGCGTCACGGCAAAACGCATAAGCGAATCCTTGAGCTTGGGCACGTCGCCCTCAGCCACGGCGAAAATCATGTCCTTGACGATACCGCGGTCGTGGCTCGACATGCGCCCGACCATGCCCAGGTCGATAAAGTAGACGATGCCGTCCTTGAGAATGATGTTTCCCGCATGCGGGTCGGCATGGAAAAAACCGTCATCGAGCACCTGCGTCGAGTAGTCCTCGACAATCGCGGCACCGATCTTTTCCAAGTCATAGCCCTCGGCCACCAAGCGTTCGGGATCGGCGATCGAAATGCCGTCGACGTAGTCCATAACCACCACGTGCTCGGTGCACAGGTCCAGATAGGATTTAGGGCACGTCACGCCATGAACGCTCTTATGGAACTCGTAGAAGTCGTTGAGGTTTTTGGCCTCGGCCAAAAAGTTGGTCTCCTCGCGAAACGAGGTCCACAACTCCTCGACTACGCCGTGCAGATCAACGAATTGATCGGTGTTGACGAACTTGGAAACGATGCGCACCACCGAACGGATGATGTCGATGTCCTGCGCCATGACCTGCTGCGCGCCGGGGCGCTGCACCTTAACGGCCACGTCCTCGCCCGTCACCAGACGAGCGCGGTGCACCTGCGCGAGCGATGCGCTACCAAGCGGATTGGGGTCGATCGCATCGAACATCTCCCCCAGGCGCAGGCCGTATTCCTCTTCCAAGCAGCGGAGCACTACCTCGTACGG
>CAJMOL010000316.1 GCA_905215095.1 uncultured bacterium
ATCGCGCTCGCCAAGCTCTTCCTGCGCCATCCTGACCTGCTGCTTCTGGACGAGCCTACCAACCACCTGGATCTCGAAAGCGTCCAGTGGCTTCGCGGCTTTATCGCGAACTACGACGGCGCCGTCCTTATCGTCAGTCACGACCGCGCCTTCATGGACGCTTGCGTCGACCACGTCGCCGCCCTCGAAAACCGCCGCGTAACCACCTACACCGGCAACTACAGCAGCTACCTCAAGCAGCGCGAGGACAACCTGGAGCAGATGCGCGCCAAGCGCGCCGCCCAGGAGCGCGACATCGCCCACATGCAGGTCTTCGTTGACAAATTCCGCTATAAGCCCACCAAGGCCGCCCAGGCGCAGGAGCGCATCCGCAAGATTGAGCAGATCAAAAAGGAGCTCGTCATCCTGCCCGAGGGCCACAAGCACATCGACTTTAAGTTCCCCGATCCGCCACGCTCCGGCGACATGGTCGTTGGCCTGGAGGGTGTATCCAAGTCCTACGGCGACAAGCACATCTATAGCGACATCGACCTCAAGCTCTACCGCGGCGAGCACGTGGCGCTCGTCGGCCCCAACGGCGCCGGCAAGTCCACCCTCATGAAGATCATCGCCGGCCTGGAGCCGCCCACCACCGGCACCCGCGATCTGGGCACCAGCGTGGGTGTAGCCTACTATGCCCAGCACGCGCTCGAAGGCATGACCGAGTCCAACACCGTCCTGCAAGAGATCGACACCGTCACGCCCAAGTGGACCGTGCCGCAGCAGCGTAGCCTGCTGGGCGCCTTCCTGTTTAGCGACAACGATGCAATCGAAAAGCAGGTTCGCGTCCTCTCCGGCGGTGAAAAGGCGCGTTTGGCGCTCGCCAAGATGCTCGTGGCGCCCGAGGCGCTCCTGTGCCTGGACGAGCCCACCAACCACCTGGACATCGACTCGGTGGACATGCTCGAGAACGCCCTGCAAAACTTCCCCGGCACCATCGTGCTGATCAGCCACGACGAGCATCTGGTGCGCGCCGTGGCCAACCGCGTCATCGACATCCGTGACGGCAAGGTTACGGTCTACGGCGGCGACTACGACTACTACCTCTACAAGCGCGAAGACCTCGCAGCCCGCGCCGCCGCCGAGGCAGCAGGGGAGAGCGCGCCGACAACGACCAAGTCCGCCAAGGTCACCGCGGCCCAGCCCTATGCGCCCGCCGCCGCTTCCAAGCCTGCCGAGGGCAAAAAGACCAAGGAGCAAAAGCGCGCCGAGGCTCAGGCCCGCGCCGCACTCAACAAAAAGCTCAAGGGCGTGCGCAACCAGCTCAAGAAGATCGAGGCGGAGCTCGACAAAAAGCGCGCCCGCTATGACGAGCTTATGGAATTGATGGCAAGCGAAGAGCTTTATGCCGATCAGGATAAGTTCAACGCCGCGCTGGGGGAATATAACGGCCTTAAGCAAGAGCTACCCAAGCTCGAGGACGAATGGCTGGAGCTTTCCACCCAGATCGAAGAGGAGACCGCGCGTGAACTCTCGTAAGGCCGCTGCCGTGGCGATGAGCATTATCGCCATCGCGTGCCGCATCTGCGGCATCTTTATGAGCGCGATGACCGTGTTGCTGTGCTTTAGCGGCCTCACCGCCAAGCTGCAGATCGTGGGCTTTGTCGTCGAGCTTTCGCGCGCGCTGCCGAGTGCCATCGCCGGCTATGGCGTCATCACGTCGCCCTTTGGCGGCGTGTTTCGTCTGGATTACGCCATCGTAGCCGTCATTTTGTTTGTGGCCGACTACCTGCTCACGCGCGCCTCGCGCCGCGTCCGCTAGGGGAGCGCCATGTCCAGCAGCTATTTCATGAACCTGCTCGCCAGCGCCGTCGCCGTCATCGTGGGCATCGTCATCCACGAGAGTGCGCACGCCGCTGCGGCCTGGGCGCTCGGCGACAAGACGGCCCGTTCGCGTGGACGCGTCTCGCTCAACCCGCTCAACCACATCGACCCGTTCGGTACCATCCTCCTGCCGCTGCTCATGCTCGCCGCCGGTGGCCCGGTGTTCGCCTTTGCCAAGCCGGTGCCCGTCTACCTCAACAACCTCAAGCACCCCAAGCGCGACGAGGTCCTGGTGAGCGCAGCCGGCCCCGCATCGAACATCGCGCTGGCATGCCTTGCGGCCGCCCTCATGCGCCTGACCTATGGCAGCCTCTACACCAGCATGTCATTTGCCCTGGCGTCACAGATCATGAACTTCGGCGCCAC
>CAJMOL010000317.1 GCA_905215095.1 uncultured bacterium
GAGGTCGTCTTCACCCGCAACACGAGCGAGTCGCTCAACCTGGTCGCCAAGAGCTTTGCACCCACAGTCCTCGAGCCGGGCGACGAGGTCGTCATCACCATCATGGAGCACCACTCCAACCTGATCCCGTGGCAGCAGGTCTGCCGCGAGACCGGCGCCAAGCTCGTCTACCTCTACCCCACCAAGACCGGCCAGCTCACCACCGAGGAAGTGCTTGCCAAGGTGGGTCCCAAGACCAAGATTCTGGCCGTGGGTCAGGTCTCCAACGTGCTAGGCGTCGAGAACCCAGTCAAGAACCTCGGCAAGCTCGTGCACAAGTATGGCGGCTACCTGGTCGTCGACGGTGCGCAGTCGCTGCCGCACATGCCGGTCGATGTGGCCGACCTGGGCGCCGACTTCTTTGCCTTTAGCGCGCACAAGGCCATGGGCCCCATGGGCATCGGCGTACTGTGGGGCAAGATGGACCTGCTCAACGCCATGCCGCCCATGCTTACCGGCGGTGAGATGATCGACTCGGTCACCGAGCAGGACGCCGTCTGGGCGCCCGTTCCCGAGAAATTCGAGGCCGGCACACAGGACGCCGCCGGCATCTTCGCCACGGGTGCGGCACTCGACTACCTGGTCAACACGGTGGGTTACGAGAACATCCAGGCACGCGAGCAGGCACTCGTCCACTACCTGATGGGCGAGCTCATGCAGCTCGACTTTGTCCAGATCATCGGCTCCATCTATTGGGACAACCATCACGGCGTCGTCAGCTTTAACGTCAAGGGCATCCACCCGCACGATGTCGCGAGCATCATGGACATGGACGGCGTGTGCATCCGCGCCGGCCACCACTGCGCGCAGCCGCTGCTTACCTGGCTGGGCGTCGAGAACCTCGCCTGCTGCCGCGCCAGCGTGGCCTTCTACAACGACAAGGCCGACATTGACAAGTTCATCGCCGGCCTGCATCACGTTTGGAGCACGTTCAATGGGTAATCTGTACACCTCCACCACGTTTATGGAGCACAACTCGCACCCCGACTACAAGTACGAGATGGATGCTCCCACGCACGAGCACGACGGCATCAACCCCAGCTGCGGCGACGAGCTCACCTTGCAGCTGCGTGTCGAGAACGGCGTGATCGAGGAGGCCTCGTTTACCGGTCATGGCTGCGCCATCAGCCAGGCCAGCGCCGATATCATGGCCGACCTCATCACCGGCGAGACGGTCGAGGAGGCTCGTCGTCTGGCAGGGCTCTTCCTGGCGATGATCCGCGGCGAGCAGCTCTCCGAGGAAGACCTGGAAGACTTGGACGAGGCTGCCCAGCTTCAGGACATCTCGCACATGCCCGCCCGCGTCAAGTGCGCCGAGCTCGCCTGGCGCACCCTCGACGGTATGCTCGAGGGGCAAGCTAACCAGTAGCGGATGCCCCAAATCCAAGAATTTTGATTACCGAGCCGCTCGATACGGGCGGCTCGGTTTTTTCATAACGAGCGCACACGCAGCCCATGCGTCCGACACCCCGTCTGTCATTTATCGCACGGCCAACCGCGAACACGAGCGTTTTCCACCGTACTAAAGCTTGTGACTGGACCACGGGCACGCCAGGCAATGTCCCAAGCCTCGTCTTGCTGGGCTCCGGCTCGCCTCACGCCTGCCGCAGATGGGTCCCATAGGGTGCGGCGTGCATTTTTGCGAATATTCAGCACGCCAAGCCGTGTGCATACGCATTGGAAGCGTTAATCAACATCTCCAGTGGCCTTTATATTGCGTTTTAGAACAAGAATCGTGGTCTCAGGGGCGCAAACATGAGCTTCGGGAGCGCATCGGCAGGCATAAATAGCTTCGGGGCCCGTATGTTGCAAAATTACGGCGGTGCCGACAGCACCACGATGCTGAATACTCCGCTTTTTGCACGGCGCGGATGGGGGTAGGCACGGGCAAAACCGAGCTGAGCCGTTAATTTATGCACAACGGCGATCGTTCTATGCAAATTAAGAAGTGCAGTTACCGTACCCGAACTTTTAGAACAATAGCTGTGGCGTATGGGCGACCCCAGCTGCGGTGCACCGGCGGCCCTACACCACGTTTCCGCCAGTCCGCACCGCCGCTCGCGCACGGGCGCGCACAATACGAGAAACGGTACTTTTGCCAATCCCCGTATACCGCTC
>CAJMOL010000318.1 GCA_905215095.1 uncultured bacterium
TATGCGTCCTCCAGAGCGGAGGAAGCGGACTTAGCGGGAATCTTCATTTCGGCGAGATGACCCATCAGTTCCTTGGAGGTCATGCCGAACTCTTTGGCCAGGGTGGACACACGGACTTTTGCCATATGACTTCACCTACCCTTTCTGGCACCTTGGGTGCCTAGAGACTGAACGAGCGTTGGGTATGCGCTGGGACCTGCCCGGCGCGACCGCGCGCTAGATCAGGTCCTCCGCATCATCGAAGGCGTCGGTGTCGTGGACACCGCAGAAACGGGAGCCGGGACGGGCCTGGTTGCGGCACTGGATGCCGTCCTCGGACACGAACTCGCAGCGACGGACGTCCTCGTCCTCCTCGTCACCGATCAGGTCGGCGGCGGGCTCCTCGTGAACGGGAACATTCTTGAGGATGTCGGCGGCAAGGGTCTCGGACTTAATGTCGATGTGCCAGCCGGTCAGGCGCGCGGCGAGGCGGGCATTCTGGCCCTCCTTGCCGATGGCGAGGGACAGCTGGTCATCGGGCACGATGACGCCGGCGTAGGCCTTCTCCTCGTCGATAAGGACGCGGGTGACCTTGGCAGGCGACAGGGCGTTGGCGACGTAGACGGCCGGATCGGCATCCCACAGGATGACGTCGACGCGCTCGCCACGGAGCTCGCCCACGACGGCGCGAACACGGCTGCCCTTAGGGCCGACGCAGGCGCCCACGGGATCCAGGCGATCGTCGAGCGAGTGGACAGCGACCTTGGAGCGCTGGCCGGGCTCGCGGGCGATCGACTTGATCTGGACGGTGCCCTCATAGATCTCGGGCACCTCCTGCTCAAACAGACGACGCATGAGCTCGGGGTGGGTACGGGAGATGACAATCGGCGGACGGCTGTGCTCGCCACGGACCGGCTGCAGGTTGGAGTTGGGGTCGCGAACGTCGATAATCACGGCCTTGATGTGCTGGTTGTGCAGGTAGCGCTCGCCCATCGGACGCTCGTTGCGCTCGTTCTCGTAACGGCGCTGGTCGAAGTGCGGAAGCTCGGCCTCGACGCCCTCGCGAATCTTGACGATCGTGAAGTCGGGCGTGGACTGCAGCACGGTACCGCTGATGAGGTCACCGATGCGGCCGGAGAACTCCTCGTAAATCTGCTCGCGGGCGGAGTTGCGCACGATGGCGTTGATCTCGGCCTTGGCGTGCTGGGCGGCGATGCGGCTCGTGTTCTTGGGAGTGACGTCGATCTCCTCGAACTCGGTGAAGTTGCCCTCCTCGTCCATTGAATCGTCGATCGGCTCCAGACGGTAGACGTAGATCTTGCCGGTGGTGCGGTCGATGGTCACCTTGGCGCCCCAGTCAAGATGCAAGATCTCGGCGTAGCTCTTGGCGAGCGACTGCTCCAGGCGGTCGATCAGGTAGAGCTGGTCGATGTGCTTCTCCTGGCAAAGCTCCATCAGGGCGGACATCATGTCGGATGCTGCCATCTTACTTTCCTTCCTTCGCGGGCTTGAAGTCGTAGGTGGGCTTCAACTTGCACTTTTTAACATCACAGAAATCGAGGGTGACGGACTCGCCGTCCTCGAGCTCGAGGGTCACGTTCGTCTCGGTCGTGGCGGCAATCTTGCCGGAGTACTTGCGACGGCCCTCGGTGGCGGTGGAGGTGAGCTCGCAGTTCTCGCCCACAAAGCGGGCAAAGTCACGCGGGCGGCGCAGCGGGCGCGCCATACCCGGGCTCGACACCTCGAGCGTATAGCTCGAAGAGATGGGGTCGAGCTCCTCAATCACATCGCCGACCCATTTGGTGTTGGCCGTGACGTCATTGAGCGACAGGCTCTGACCCTCGGCACCCTCGATACGCACACGCACACAGGGGGCCTTGGTGGCACCCACGAGCTCAACGTCGACGATGTCGACATCGTGCTGGGGAGCAACGGCCTCGAGCGCGTCGATGATCGCCTGCTCGGTCTTGGTCTTGACCATTGCGGCACCTCCATCCATACAAAAAAGAAGCGGGGCCGAAACCCCACTTCTTTCAATTACAACTTCATTTGCAAGCAAACTATACCAATACCTGCACAAACGTGCAACCACAACACAAACCCGCAGGTCAGCGTGAGCACAGGTTCTCCACAAGAAATGGATAATTGGGTGTGTCGCAAGTATCCATAACC
>CAJMOL010000319.1 GCA_905215095.1 uncultured bacterium
TTATGCGCCTCGGGCAAATACGAGTACTTCATGGTGGAGTTGCCGATACCGCGACCGAACAGGCCGCCCGAGGCAAACGCCATGATGGCAAGCGTGGCCTGATAGCCGTCACCATACTCGTCGGCCCAAGGGTTCAAGGCAACCTGAATACGCACCATACGGTACGGCTCTGCGACAAGCGCAATCACGATCACGAGAATGCCGAAGATTAGCACGCCGATGATAAATCTGGGGTCGAGACCCGCAAACAACGCCATGCACATGAGGGTCAACAGGATGATCAGGACAGTACCGAAATCGGGCTGGATAAAGATCAGAAAGAGCGAAATGCCCAGGTAGATGCCCATCTTGCGAAGGAATTCGTTGATGTTGCCACCGGGCGAAAAGAAGCGATCAAGCATGATGGCCGAATACGCAATGGCAAATGGCTTTAAAAACTCGGAAGGCTGGAACTGAATACCGGCGATGTTGAGCCAGCGCGTGGCGCCACGGCTGCCGCTGCCCACCAAGAACACCAGAAACAGTAGCCCTATCATGCCTATGAGGAAGATCCTGAGCACATCCTCCCCAAACCAGCTGTCCGGCAAAACGCGCACGATGGCAATCAACGCCAGAACACCGACCACGGCAAACGCGGCCTGTCGACCCAGAAAAAACGTCGCCGAGCCATTCTCGTGCAGCGCCTCGACCGAAGACGCCGAGTACACCATCAGCAGGCCAAAGCATACCAAGGTAAACAAGCAGGCCATGAATATCAAACGGGGGCGCATGATACGGGCGGGAACGCCGGCAATATAGCGTTCGCTAAACGACTGCCCGCCGCGGCTGGAACGCGGTGTGATACGACGTGAGGAAGCACGGTCCGAGTCGGGCCTCCTCATATCACTTCGGGGGCTCTCCTCTCTCACCGGCAACCCCTATTCCGTTTGCGATTTCGCTGCTGCGGCAAGCTGGACAACGTAGTCCTTAAACACGCGACCGCGCTCCTCGTAGCCCGAGAACTCGTCAAACGAAGAGCAGGCGGGCGAAAGCAGGATCACGTCGCCGCGGCTCGAGAGTGAGCGGGCAACGTCAACGGCATCGCGCAGATCATCGGCCTGGGCGATATCCACGTCACCATCGACATCGGCCTCGTCCATAGCGGCGGTGAAGCGCTCGCGCGCATCGCCAAAGCAGACGACCGAGCGCACGTTGTCCATAACGACGCGGGCAAAGTCCGCAAGCGGGGTACCCTTATCGTGGCCGCCGAGCAGCAAGATCACATCGTCGTCGGGAAACGCCGTCAGGGCCTTTTCGACCGCATCGGTGTTCGTTGCCTTGGAATCGTTGACGTAGCGCACGCCATCGATCTCGCCGCAGGGTTCCACGCGGTGTTCGAGTGGCTGGAACGATGCCAAACCGCGGCAAACGCCCTCGGGATCGGCACCGACGGCCAGAGCAGCCGTGGCGGCACATAGGGCATTGATGACATTGTGATGGCCCGAGATCTTGAGCTCGGACGTGGCGACAAGCTGAGTCTCGACGCCCTTCAGGCGCACGACCATCTTACCGTCGCGCACAAAGGCGGCGTCTGCACCCTCGGGCTCGTCAAAAGCGACCTTGCAGATGCGGCGACCCGGCGTGTAGATGTACTCATCGAACTCATGGATGCCGGCATCCTCAACGTCGATAACCACGAGGTCGTCGTCGACCATATTCTCGAACAACTTGATCTTGGCAAGCGCATAGTTCTTGTGGCTCTTGTGCCAGCCCAGGTGGTCGGGCGTGATGTTGAGCAGCACCGCCACGCGAGGATGAAGCTCGGCGGTCGTAGCAATCTGATAACTCGACAGCTCGGCCACAAACCACTCATTGTGTGCGCGGCCGTCGATCTCGTTCACCGGCGGCTCGCCGATATTACCGACGGCCACGCTGGCTTCACCGGCGGCCTTGAGCAGATAATCAGTCAGCGACGTGGTAGTTGTCTTGCCGTTGGTGCCCGTGACGATCACGGTCGTCACGTTCTTTGCAAGTTCACCCAGCAGGTTCGGACAGAGCTTGAGCGCTACGCGCCCGGGGAAATCCGTGCCGCCTCTGCCCAGCAGGCGGATCAGCGACCGGCAGCACTTGCACGCAAGCACCGCGAAAAACACCTTGATTTTCATGCCACA
>CAJMOL010000320.1 GCA_905215095.1 uncultured bacterium
TGACGAACTCCATGGGCGTGGAGGGCACCGCCAGCGCCGCCGCCATCGTCAAGGCTGTGGCAAACTTCACCGATGCCAAGCTCATCGCCGAGCTTTCGGAGGAGCTGGGCGAGGCCATGGTGGGCATCAACGCCGACGAGATCGAAATCATCATGGAGGAGCGCGGACGCTAGTCCGGCAGAAAGGATCGCACATGAGCGATTATGCAGACCAAACGGTCGCCGTGCTGGCGGTCCAAGGCGCTTTTGCCGAGCACGAGGCGAGGCTGTCCGAGCTGGGCGCACGTTGTATAGAGTTGAGGCAGGCGGCTGATTTGAAGCAGGACTTTGACCGTCTGGTACTTCCCGGCGGCGAGTCTACCGTTCAAGGGAAGCTGCTTGATGAGTTGGGCATGCTCGAGGAGCTTCGTGCCTGTATCGCTGAAAGCATGCCCGTCCTGGGCACCTGCGCCGGCCTGATTCTACTGGCTCACGACCTTGCCGCCCATGACGATAAGGGCACGCCGCGCCTGGCAACCATGGATGTGCTCGTTGAGCGCAATGCCTACGGCAGGCAGCTCGGCAGCTTTCGAACCAAGGGGCAAATAGCCGGCATCGACGGTGAAGTGCCGCTGACGTTTATCCGCGCGCCCCGCATCGTCGAGGTCCACGGCGACGCAAAGGCCTTAGCGAAAGTCGACGGTCGTATTGTCGCCGCCCGTCAGGGCAACCAGCTCGGCGTAACCTTCCACCCCGAGCTCGACGACGATACCCGCCTCCACGAACTGTTCCTACAAATGTAGGCATCGAAATCAACAAACGAAACGAGAGTGGATAATCTCCCACCTTGAGCATGAATATGGGCTCATACCGGGAGATTATCCACTCTCATGCTACGTAGTCGTTGGGGACGTTCTTAAATGACCAGTCAAACAAGAACGTCCCCAACGACTATCTTTTAGCAGGTCTGGATCATGGCAATGTCGATGTTTTGGCACCGACAGCGAGCGCCCACCAGAGCGAACAAATTGGCATGAAAAGAGGACGGCATAGACCTTCTGGTCATGCCGTCCTCTTTGAATGACAAGTTGTCGCTCTGGTGCCCGCGCAGCGTCGAGCAGTTGCGGCGTTTGGTAAAACGCCGCAACGAACTAGCTCAGCATTGCATCCATCATCTCGGAGTTGACGGAGTCGTCGGCAGACCACTCGCCGTCGTCGTTGCAGGTGTACTTGAAGATAACCGTGGTCTTCCTGGGCTCGGTGGCCTTGGTCACATCGACCATAACCTGACCGGCCATCTTGTACAGCTCGTCATCGGAAGGCATCGAATCGAGCGCGGCGACCTTCTCCTGATACTGGGTGGCAAAATCCTCAACGATCTGGTTCATGGACTTGCAGGTAATGGTGACCTCGGCAGTTGCGGTACCCTTGTCCTCGTCGACCGTCACGTCGCCGATCTTGTAGTCAAAGCCCTCGAGATAGCTCTTAGCGTACTCCTTGGGATCGATGCCCAGCTGCTCGAACTCGTCGCCCGAGGCCTCTTCCAGGCCGGCGAGGAAGTCGTCGCCACCGTTCTTGACCTCGTCAAACTGCGTCGTAAGATCCTCGGTGATAAGCTCCTCAACCGAAGGACCTCCGCAGCCGGAAAGCACAACCACGCACGCGACCAGAACAGCCATCAGGGGCGCAAGCAGCAGCTTCTTCTTCATGACATTCCTCCCAACAAGCGGCACCGCGCTTCCTGACGCGGTGCACGTCGTAACAATAAGGCCATACTAGCCGCTAACGAACACCCCCGGCAAAGCAAAGGCGCAGGCGGCTCGATTTATCGTCCGAACGGTTTACCGGTCCGCCCAACGCGCAATAAAACGTTCCGCCGCATTGTAATAAAAAAGGTGGCCGGATAACCCGACCACCCTTGCACATCCTTTGGATGTCGCAGTCTACTTGCGGACGACCTTAACGATGGCGTCACCAGCAGCGACGGCAGACTCGGCCTCGACGGTAAGCTCGACGTCGGCGAACTCAGCGGTGTTGGACACAGCCACGACGACGCAGTCCTTGTAACCGGCAGCAGCGATCTTGGTGCGGTCGATCTTGAGGATGGGCTGGCCGGCCTTCACGACGTCGTCAGCCTTGACGAAGCCCTCGAAGCCGTCG
>CAJMOL010000321.1 GCA_905215095.1 uncultured bacterium
CTTCACCTGCTGCGGCTGCTGGAAGGCCTACGGCGACCGCGATGCCGCCGAGCGCGAACTCAACCAGCTTGTGCGCCAGATCAACAACCTTGGTCCCGTTAACCAAGTTGCCATGGAGGAGTACGAGCAGCTCAAGCGCCGCGCCGATTACATCGAGGAGCAGCTGGCCGATCTGGAGAGCGCACGCAAGGCGCTCACCAAGATCACCGTGGCGATCGACCGCAAGATGCGCAAGGCCTTCCTGGTGACCTTTGAGAAGGTCGATGCGAACTTCCGCGAGATCTTCGCCATGCTCTTCCCGGGCGGTCAGGCGCATCTGGAGATGACCGACCCCGAGCATCCGGCCGAGACGGGCATTGAGGTCGTGGCGCAGCCGCGCGGCAAGCGCATCACCAAGATGATGCTCATGTCGGGTGGCGAGAAGAGTCTGACGGCGCTCGCCCTGCTCTTTGCCGTATACCGTACGCGCACGGTGCCGTTCTATGTGCTGGACGAGGTCGAGGCTGCGCTCGACGACGCCAACCTGTCCAAGCTCATCGGCGCCCTCGATGTGCTGCGTTCCGATACGCAGCTCTTGGTAATCTCGCATCAGCGCCGTACTATGGAGGACGCTGACGTTCTCTATGGCGTCTCGATGCAAGCCGACGGCGTCAGTCGCGTCGTCTCGCAAAAACTCGATCGCGAAACCGGAAAGGTCGTGAATGCATAATGGGATTCTTCGATGTTCTCTCGCGCGGACTTGAGCGCAGCCGCGAGGCCCTCAACGAGGTCTTCTACTTTGGCGGCGAGGTCGACGAGGATTTTTGGGAGGATCTTGAGGACACTCTCGTCATGGGTGACATGGGCGCCGAGGTCGCCATTCAGGTCTCCGATGACCTGCGTGACGCCGCCGCCAAGAAGAACCTCAAGACCGCCCCGCAGCTTCGTCGCGCCCTGGCCGAGCAGCTCGAGGGTCATTTTGTGCCTGTTGAGCGCGACCCGTTTTCCGATACGCCGAGCTGCGTACTGTTTGTCGGTATCAACGGCGCCGGCAAGACCACCACGGTCGGCAAGATTGCGAGCGCCATGGCCGCCCGCGGCAAGAACGTGGTGATCGGTTCGGCCGACACCTTCCGCGCCGCCGCCATCGAGCAGCTCGATGTGTGGGGCCAGCGCGCCGGCGTCCCCGTCATTAAGCGCGATCGCGGCTCCGACCCGGCTAGTGTGTGCTATGACGTGCTCGACGAGGCCGATAAGCGCGGCAGCGACCTGGTGCTCATCGATACCGCCGGTCGTCTGCACACGAGCCCCGAACTCATGCGTGAGCTCGCCAAGGTGGTCAATGTGACCCGTAAGCGCGCCGCCAATATGGCCGCCGGTCCCATGCCGGTCTCGGTCGTGCTTGTGATCGATGCCGCCACTGGCCAAAACGGTCTGAACCAGGCGCTCGAGTTTAACGAGGCGCTGGGCCTGGACGGTATTATCATGACTAAGCTCGACGGCACGGCTAAGGGCGGTATTGCCATGGCCGTGGCCGAGAAGCTCAAGCTCCCGATCCTGCGCATCGGCGTGGGCGAGCAGGTCGATGACCTGCAGGAGTTTAATGCCAAAGATTTCTGCCGCGCCCTGGTGGGCGAGTCCAACTAAGGAGTGACTAGTGTTTGATTCCCTGAGCGATCGCCTCAACGACACATTTGACCGCCTGCGCGGCAAGGGTAAGCTGACTGAGGCCGATATTACTTCGGCCATGCGCGATATTCGCATGGCACTGCTCGAGGCCGACGTTAACTTTAAGGTCGTCAAGGAGTTCGTCGCCAAGACCAAGGAGCGCTGCATGACCGCCGAGGTCATGGAGTCGCTGTCGCCGGCGCAAAACGTCGTCAAGATCGTGCTCGACGAGCTCACCGAGATGCTCGGCTCAACCGAGAGCAAGCTCGTCTTTAGCAACCGCATTCCCAATGTCATTATGCTCGTGGGCTTGCAGGGCTCCGGTAAGACCACGGCGGCCGTAAAGCTGGCCTACCAGCTCAAGAAGCAGGGCCGCTCGCCGCTGCTCGCCGCGTGCGATGTCTACCGTCCCGCCGCTGCCGACCAGCTGGCCACGCTCGGTGGCGAGATCGGCGTGCCGGTCTTCCGCGGTGACGGCGCGCACCCG
>CAJMOL010000322.1 GCA_905215095.1 uncultured bacterium
GTCGTGCTGGGAGGCACGGCGCGCGAGTCGTCGCTCAAGATTGAGCCGACGATTCTAGACGGTGTGGCGCCTGAGGACGCCGTGATGCAGGAGGAGATCTTCGGTCCCATCTTGCCGGTGCTGACGTTTGAGAGCCTAGACGAGGCCGAAGCGTTTATTACGGATCGTCCGACGCCGCTGGCCCTGTATATCTTTAGTCAGGATCGCGAGGTCCAGCAGCGCTTTGTGCGCTACGTGCCCTTTGGCGGCGGCTGTGTTAACGACACCATCATGCATCTGGCTACGAGCCATATGGGCTTTGGCGGCATGGGCGCGAGCGGCATGGGGCAGTACCATGGCCGCGAGAGCTTCGATATGTTTAGCCATAAGAAGAGCATCGTGAACAAGGCAACGTGGCTGGACGTGCCGTTTCGGTATGCGCCCTACGCAAGCTGGAAGCACAAATTCGTGCGCATGTTTGTGCATTAGGAAATGACAGGTAATACGAACAAGTGTTCCTATTACCTGTCATTTACGTTAGACTACTGCTATGGGGTGCGGATGGGCCAACTCCCTTTAGAAGGGAATTGGTATGAACGTAAGCGATGTTATTTCGTTACTGGCGTTGTTAATCGCGGCTATCGAACTCGGCCTGTTTATCGGCCGAATGAAATAGCCGCCCCCGCGTAAGCGAAGACGGCCACTTCTCACGATGAAAACGTGTATCGGAGTTGGCAAGACCCGCTGCAACGGGTGCCATCCGTACTCCTATCTTATCTGCAAGCGCTCTGTCTCGCAAGCGTTGCGAGACAGAGCGCTTGAAAGACGCAGGCAGGATGAATTTGTGTCCGCGCGAGTTCGTAGACTTCTCTGTAAGGTTAAACGCCGGGTATTCCGGCTGTTAGAGGAGTTGCCATGTACGAGCCTTCACGTGTTCTTTTGTCGTTTCATATCGCAGGATTTCAATATGCCGACGGCGCTTTGGTCCTAGGCGATCTTAAAGCGGGCGATAAACTGACGCTGTGCGCCGAGCGCGATAATCCCCATGACCCCGAGGCGGTTGCAATCTACTATGGCAAGACCAAACTTGGCTATGTTCCGGGAAACGAGGCCGGCCCGCTGTCCTTGATGATGTATTACGGCCATGAGGGCGTATTTGAGGCCCGCGTGCAACAGGTCGCTCCCGAGCGCAGCCCGTGGCATCAGGTGCGCGTTGGCCTCTACGTGGTGGACGCTCGCTAATCGGCAAGGGAGGCGGCCATGTTTGATGGCGATGATCTGTTCGATCTGACAGACGATCCGTTTGAGTGGGATATGCTACTCGATGACGATGAGTTGGAGCAGGATCGTAAGAAGCGCCAGGACAAGAACGCCCGGGGTGACGCTTCGAAAAAGCAAGACAAACGCCGCCGCGGACTGTTCGGCGGGCTCTTTGGATAACCGCCGCATCGCTGCGTCTGTATACTTAGCACGAGTTGAACACGTTGCGAAATGAGGACACAGACGATGATGTGGTTTACCGCCGACTTGCACCTGGGCGATACGAATATCTTGCACGACATGGATCGACCGTTTTGCTCGGTCGAGGAGATGAACCGCAAGGTCATCGATGCCATCAATGAGTGCGTGGCTGCGGATGACCGTCTCTACATCCTGGGAGACTTTACCTATCGTTTGCCCCTGGCGGAGGCGGTGCGCCTGCGCGAGCGTATCGAATGCAAGAATGTGACGCTCATCCGCGGTAACCATGACGGCGACTGGGAAGATTCCGACGTACCGCAGATTTGGGAAGACGTGCGCGATTACCTGGAGATTGCTCCCGGCTATGCCAAGGGCCATCGTCTGGTTATGAGCCACTACCCCATGCTTAGCTGGAATGGCAAGGCGCGTGGTGCCATCATGCTGCACGGGCATATCCACAGCAGGGGAGACCGCACCAACGCGCGCAACCGCGATCGCGAACGCCCGATCCTGCGCTATGACGTTGGCCTTGATGCCAACGACTACAGACCCGTAAGCCGCGATCAAATCCTGGGCTTCTTTGGACTGTAGCTCGCAAACCGCCACAAAAGGGACAGGCACCTTTGTGGCGGTTCTGGCGCCGTTGCCATTATGGCGGCGGCGCCTTTTTTGTCCGTGCGGCGCG
>CAJMOL010000323.1 GCA_905215095.1 uncultured bacterium
CACAGGGCGCATGCCAGCTGCGGGGTATAGCCGCAGAACCACAGGTTGGTGGTGTTGTCGGTGGTACCTGTCTTGCCGGCATAGGGCTGGTTCACACTCAGAGCGCCGGCGGCACCCGTGCCGCTGCCCTGCATGACGCCGGTCAGGACGTCGGTCACTGCCGCGGCCTCGCCGGTGGAGAGCACCTGCGAGGGGTTATCGGTGTGCTGGTACAGTACCGAGCCAGTTCGCGAATCAATCTCGGTGATGGCGATCGGCTGGCGATAGTAACCGCCGTTGGCAAACGTGGCATAGGCCGCGGCCATCTCGAGCGGCGAGATGGAGCCGGTGCCGAGCGTCATGACGGGAACGTCCTCGATATTGTCCTTAGAGGGATCGATGCCGAGCTTCTTGACGAGCGACATGATCTTGTTATTGCCGATGGCCTCTGCAACCTGGATATAGCCGGTGTTGGAGGAGTATGCCGTCGCCTGCTTGAGCGTGATGGTGCCGTAGCTTTGGTTGGCGTAGTTCTGCACCTCGGTCGTGGTGCCCTTGGCCTTGAGCGGCGAGTTGCAGTTGAGGGTGACGTTGGGGTTCATGCCGTTTTGGATGGCAGTGGCCAGCGTAAAGGCCTTAAACGTGGAGCCCACGGGACGCTTGGCCGTGGCGTGGTTCACGTGGTTCTCGTCGGCGTTATAGTCGTAGCCGCCCACCATGCACTTGATGTAGCCGGTCTTGGGGTCGACGACGACCATGCCCATGTCCAGGCCGTCGAGCGAAAGCGTGTCGAGCTGCGAGCGCACAGCCTCCTCGGCCACCTGCTGCATGGTGGGGTCGATGGTGGTCTTGACAGTTAGGCCGCCCTTAAACAGCACGTCGGTGGAGAACTCCTGCTCCAGCAGCTGCTTAACATAGGCGACAAAGTAGGGCTGCGAATACACGTCGACGCCGCTGCCCGAAATCTCGGTTACGTTGAGGGTGATGGGCTCTGCCTGCGCGGCGTCGTGCTCCTCCTGGGTGATGTGGCCCAGGCGCAGCATGTTGTCGAGAACCTTGTTGCGGCGAGACAGTGCCAGGTCGGGGTTGACCGTGGGGTCGTACTGCGAGGGCGAGTTGGGAAGGCCGATGAGCAGCGCGGCCTCGCTCAGGGTGAGGTCGGAGGCGGTCTTGGACAGATAGGTCTCGGCGGCGGCCTCGATGCCATATGCTCCATGGCCGTAGTAGATGGTGTTGAGGTACATCATGAGGATCTCGTCTTTGGAGTACATGTCCTCCATCTTGATGGCGATGTAGGCCTCGCGCACCTTACGCTCGATGGTCGAGTCGAACTGCTCCTCCTGCAGAATGGTGTTGCGCACCAGCTGCTGGGTGATAGTCGAGGCGCCTTCGTGCCCGCCGCCGAGGGTTGCCACCGCAGCACGCGCGATACCCCACAGGTCGATACCGCCGTGCTCGTAGAAGCGCTCGTCCTCGACGTCGACGGTGCCCTGCAGCACGTACGGAGAGACCTGGTCCTTGGTGACGGACTTGCGGTTTTGCGTGTAGAAGCTCGCGATCTTGTTGCCGTTGCAATCGACGATCTCGGTGGGTTCACTCACCAGATAGGCGTTGGCGTCGGTATAGTCGGGCAGATCGGACAGCCAACGGTTGACGTTGCCGATCATGCCGATGCCAAACGCTACGCCCGCGATGAGCAAAAAGCCCAAGAACGAGAGCAGAATCATGGGCAGGGCATGCGTCTTGGAACGACTGCGTCCCTGTCGTTGGCGAGGACCCATATATTGACCTCCAGGTATGTCGTGCCGGGCGGCGGGTGCGCCGCTGGGGCAGGATGGACATAAGTTATTACACGATAAACCAAACGAGGCGCGCGAGGCCTCGTGTATGCTGGAAGACGCCATTTTTCAGAGTGAATGCATACCTTGTTGGTAAGGAGTTTGCCGATGGCGATTCGGACGATGGGGCCGAGCGGACAATACGAGACTAGATTGGATGCTGCCGGTGCGGCGCTGCCCGAGCTGCTGGCGCCTGCCGGCGGACTCGATCAGATGCTCGCGGCGATTGCAGCAGGCGCCGATGCCATCTATGCGGGCCTGGGCGGGTTTAACGCCCGCGTGAGCGCGCACGGCTTTACCGAC
>CAJMOL010000324.1 GCA_905215095.1 uncultured bacterium
ATGTAGAACATAGGAAATGCCGGCGCTTTCCAGCTCGCGCATCGCATTGGTTTTTGGCGTCTTTACAGCCTTTGCCATGACATATCCTTTCCCTCGCATTCGGACGCAAAGATTAAGTATATGTCCAATTCGGCTGCATACGTCATTTCGACACAGCAAGCGCCATCGAATCACGAGGAGTCGATGGCGCCCATAAACTGAATCGCCTATTTATTGAGCATCAAGTTGAGCCTGACGCTCCCGGTCACGCCTGAGCAACGGCGCCAAAAACTTGCCCGTATAACTCTGCGGACAGTCCGCAACCTGCTCCGGTGTGCCCGAAACCACGACGGTTCCGCCGCCGTTACCGCCCTCGGGACCCATATCGATCAGGCGGTCGGCAACCTTGATGACATCAAGGTTATGCTCAATCACCAGCACCGTGTTGCCCGCATCGACCAAGCGCTGCAGTACATCGAGCAGCTGGCGGACATCCTCAAAATGAAGGCCGGTCGTCGGCTCGTCCAAAATATAGAACGTCTTGCCCGTCTGGCGTCGATGAAGCTCCTTGGCGAGCTTCACACGCTGCGCCTCGCCGCCCGAGAGCGTCGTGGCGGGCTGGCCCAGGCTCACGTAGCCTAAGCCTACATCGTACAGCGTCTGGAGCTTGCGCTTAATCTGCGGGATATTCCCAAAGAAGGCCAGCGCCTCGGTGACACTCATGTCGAGCACGTCCGAGATGGTCTTGCCGCGGTAGGTAACCTCGAGTGTCTCGCGGTTATAACGCTTGCCGCCACATACCTCACAGGGGACATAGATATCGGGAAGGAAGTGCATCTCGATCTTGATCTGCCCGTCTCCCTTGCACGCCTCACAGCGCCCGCCACTCACATTAAAGGAGAAACGACCCGGCGAGTAGCCGTGCGCCTTCGACTCCGGCGTGCTTGCAAATAGCGCACGCAAATCATCCCACAGGCCAATATAGGTCGCAGGGTTCGAACGCGGCGTACGACCGATCGGCGACTGGTCGATATCGATAACCTTATCGATACACTCGATGCCCTCGATTTTCTTATACGGACCCACAGGGCGCGTCGAACGGTGAATGGCATTCGTAAGGGCAGGCGCAATGGTGTCGGTAACCAGGGAGCTCTTGCCCGATCCCGAAACACCGGTAACGACTGTGAGCGTACCGAACTCAATCTTGGCGGTAACGTTTTTGAGGTTGTTGGCTCGAGCGCCCGTAATTTTAAGGCAGCCGCGACCGGGCTTGCGCCGTTCATCAGGCACCCGAATCATTCGTTTGCCGGTCAGATAAGCGCCCGTCATCGACTCAGGACACGCCATGATATCAGCAGGCGTTCCCGCCGCGACTACGTGTCCGCCGTTGACACCGGCGCCGGGCCCCATGTCGATCACGTAGTCGGCGGCACGGATTGTATCCTCGTCGTGTTCGACAACGATAACGGTATTGCCGATATCGCGCAGGCGCTCGAGTGTCTTGATCAGGCGCTCGTTGTCACGCTGATGAAGACCGATCGAGGGCTCGTCCAGAATATAGAGCACGCCCATGAGACCCGCGCCGATCTGCGTTGCCAGTCGAATACGCTGTGCCTCGCCACCGGAAAGCGTCGCCGAGGCACGATCGAGCGTCAGATAGTCGAGTCCAACATCGACCAGAAAACGCAAGCGCTCCAGAATTTCCTTGACGATACGACCGCCGATAAACTGTTGGCGCTCGGTGAGTTCCAGGCCCTCAAAAAACTCGAGCGATTCACGGCACGACAGGCAACAAACCTCGTAAATGGACTTGCCGCCCACGGTGACGGCGAGCATCTCGGAGCGCAAACGAGCGCCGTGGCAGGTCGAGCACGGCTCCTCGCGAATGTACTTCTCCAGGCGCGCCTTGGTGTTCTCGTTCGTCGTCTCGGTATAGCGTTCGAACAGGATGTTGCGAACGCCCGAAAACTTGGTATCCCACTGGCTGCGACGTCCGTCGAGCTTTTGGTAGTCGACCGAGATCTTCGTATCGCCCAGGCCATCCAAGAATGCACGACGCACGCGAGGGGGCAAGTCCTCCCACGGCGTATCGGCGCTCACCTTAAAGTGTTTGCAGACCGCAGCAAAAATCTGCGGA
>CAJMOL010000325.1 GCA_905215095.1 uncultured bacterium
CCTGCGTTCGACGGGAAGGCGCAGATAGTCCGATTAGGGCCCAGGAGCTCCTTGACCTTGGCGATGATGGTCTCGTCGGTGGCGTTGGCAAAGAAGTGCTCCTGGAACGGTTTTCATCTTGCAGGGCAGTTGTCGTTTCTACAGTTCAGCTTCCAGTTCGGCTTTGTGCTCGTAGAGGTAGTCGCGCATGTAGGGGATGGCAAATGAGACCTTGCCGTACAAAGGAGCCTCGATAATCGATTCTCTTAACAGGCGGCTGCGGACGGAGCTCACCTGTTGAGGCGTTTTGTTTAGGGCATCGGCAACCATGCTGGTCGAGCTCGCCTGCCCCAAAGACGCCATGCTCAGCAGATAAGCGATGCACGTGGGCGGAATGCGCTGCAGCGCGGGCTCAATCACCATGGCGCAGAAGCGTTCGCGTGCCGTTGCAATGCCACGCTCGGCTTCTTCTTCTCCAATAATCGCTGTATGTGCGCGTCTTGCCAACTGCCATGCGTAGTATCCAACGAGTTGGATCATGAAAGGATAACCTTGCGTTGCCTCGGCAAGTTGGCCGGCAATACCTGGCTGCAACTCCATGCCAGACGCTTCAATGGTTTCCTCGAGGGAGTACGACACTTCGGTTACTGCCACAGCCTTCAGGTCAAAGGGGAGGGCACGGCGCAAAAACGTAAGTGTCTTTCCGTTGATGATGCTTTCAATCATCGAAGGCAGCCCCGCAAAAACAAAGGCGATATCAAGGTCTTCGCCGATAACCTGCTGAATCGCAATGGAGAGCGTTCGGACCTCATCGAGCTCTGCGTCTTGAACCTCGTCGAGAGTGATGAGCAGGCCATTTCCATTCTTGGATATTGTCTGTCTCATGGCGTCGCGTAGCGATGGACCGATTCGCTTAATGTCTATGCTGCCGATGGATATGCCAGCTACGGTGGGCTCAAATCTGGCGTGTTTGGCCTGGAATTTGGGCTGCAGCTGTTCGAGAATGCGCTGGCAAAGTCCCTCGGTTGCGACCTCTTTTATGACCGTCCAGCCACGGCTTTGCGCCAAACGTGAGCACTCGTCAAGGAGGACCGTCTTGCCCGTTCCACGGACGCCGGCTATGCGCATTAGGCGCCCCGGGGCACCAGGCCCGTTGACGAGGCCCTCATTGAATTCTTCGAGCACATCTTCGCGGCCGATAATCGTGGGAGGTGTTTTACCTGCTGTGGGCTTAAAAGGGTTTGTTTGCATGTGAGCCACCTTTGCTCAAGATATAGCAAGATATAGCAAAGTATAGTGAGATATAGCAAAGTAAGCGCTACTCGCGGGTTTTGCGGTGGTGTTATTTTCCAAATGCCGCGCGGATAAAGCGCTGGGCGAACAGCTTATTAGCGATGTTGATGACATGGCCCAAGAACAGCGCCGAGATGGCGGTGGTCACGCCAAAGCCGCCCAGGTTGTGCATGAGCGCGAGCGACAGAACGAGAGACACGGCGACATGCGAGCAGTCGAACACGACTTTTACGTCGCCAAAGCGGCGTTTAATCTTTTCGGCAATGACCTGCACCAGGCCGTCGGGCGCGTTGGGGACAACGCCCATGTTGACGACGAGACTTACGCCAAATGCAGTGACAGCGAGGGAGAGCAGCATGGTCTCAACCTGTATGGGGAGTGCTGCGGGATGCAGCGGGTTGACCGCCATGAAGAAGTCGGTGAAGCCGCCGATGAGCGTTGAGAAGCACAGCTCGAGCAGGATGCGCGGCTGGAACTCGCGTCGCAAGATAGTGAATTGTGCCACGATGTAGGCGACATAGGTAGCAGTGATCCAAAAGCCGAGCGTCTTGCCCGTGAGCATGGATAGGGTTGTGGCAAAGCACGTGAACGCGGCGACGCCCAGGCCAGATGCCGTCTGGAGACTCATGCCGAGTGCCAGTACTGCAACGCCCGCCAGATACATCAGCATCCTGATGACGGTATGGAACCAATCGATCTTCTCGCCATTCATGATGATGAGCGGTCGCATGTTGCTACCCGTCCTTTCGGTTGTGTGAAAAAACTGACCCGGACCGGCAAAAGAGGGTTATCGGAGGCACTGCTGTTAAAGCAGAAAAGCCGGCCCCAC
>CAJMOL010000326.1 GCA_905215095.1 uncultured bacterium
GATCTTCTGGTATGCGAAGAAGCTGTCCTTGCGGCGTCGCTCGTAGGTACCGGTGCCGTCGTCGTACTTATCGACGTGGATGAAGCCGTAGCGCTTGCGCATCTCGCCAGTGCCGGCGGAAACCAGGTCGATGGGACCCCACCAGGTGTAGGCAATCAGGTCAACGCCATCGGCAATGGCCTCGCCCATGGCCTTGATGTGGCTCTGCAAGTAGGCGATGCGATACGGGTCATGGATGGAGCCATCCTCCTCGACCTCGTCGTAGGCGCCCATGCCGTTCTCGACCACCATCAGCGGGATCTCGTAGCGAGCGTAAATCTCGTTGAGGGCGATGCGCAGACCTAACGGATCGATCTGCCAGCCCCAGTCGGTGGACTCCAGATAGGGATTCTTGCCGCCAAAGGTCATGTTGCCCTCGGTCATCTCGTGGTCCTTGTGGGTGCCCACGGTGCCGGACATGTAGTAGCTAAAGGTGTAGAAATCAACCTTGCCGTCGGCGATATCCTGCAGGTCGCCGTCCTCCATCACGAGCTCAACATCGTTCTCGGCCCAGAAGCGCTTGGCATAGAACGGGTACTTGCCGCGCACCTGCACGTCGGAGCAGTACCAGTTCATGGTATTCATCTCCTGCTGCGTGGCGAACACGTCGGCCGGATCGCACGTGGCGGCATGGGAAAGGATGAAGCAGTCCATGTTGCCCATCTTAAACTGCGGGTAATGCTCGTGGGCATAGCGCACGACACGGCCGCTGGCGACAAACTGGTGATGCAGCGCCTGCATACGAGCCTGCGGCGTGGTGTGGACCGCCGACGCCGGACCCTCAAAGCCCTGAATCATGCTGGTCTCAAAGAGGTTACCCATATCCTGAGTACCGCAGTTGATCTCGTTGAAGGTGAGCCAGAACTTAACCTTGTCCTGATAGCGGTCGAAGACGGTCTGGCAATACTTCTCAAAGAAACCGATGAGCTCGCGGCTCGCCCAGCCGTTGTATTTCTCGACCAGGTGATAGGGCATCTCGTAGTGCGAGAGGGTCACGAGCGGCTCGATATTGTGGGCACGCAGGCAGTCGAAGACGCGGTCGTAGAAGGCGAGGCCGGCCTCGTTGGGCTCAGCGTCGTCGCCGTTGGGAAAGATACGGCTCCAGGAGATGGACATGCGGAACATGGTAAAGCCCATCTCGGCGAACAGCGCGATGTCCTCCTCGTAGTGATGGTAGAAATCGATACCGTCATGATTGGGGTAAAAGCGGTTGGGATCGATGTCGATCGTAATCTGACGCGGCTCCTTGTAGCTGCCGCCCAAGAAATGATCGTCGACAGAAGCACCGCGGCCGTCCACGTTCCAAGCGCCCTCAAACTGGTTGGCAGCGGTGGCGCCACCCCAATAGAAACCCTCGGGGAACTTGATGTTTGCCATGAGCATCTCCTTTGCATCGCGGGTCGATAAGCTGAGTATCGCCCACGCGCGGGACGGGCAGAAGTGGGCACGCTAAACCCGATACTTCTTTTCGCGCCCACGGACCGCCGCCGCCCCGTCCCTGACACTTCCTGATACCGACCGAAACGTGCCAAAATAAACCTGTCCCTTTTTGGCAGGTTTGGCGAGTGTGGGAGTTCACATGGATATCAAACGCAAGATCACCGAAGCGCAGGGCCTCACCCCCACCGAGCAACAGCTCGGCATTGCAGCCCTTGCCATCGGTCAGGACATCCGCGGACTTTCTATTAAGGAATTTGCCGCGCGCACCAACGTTTCTGTTGCGAGCGTGCACCGGTTTTGCAAAAAGCTCGGCCTCGAGGGCTTCAAGGACCTCAAGGTCGAGCTCATCCGCCTGGCAACCGAATCGGGCAACCGACGCGACGTAGATATCAACTTTCCCTTCGACGCCGCGTCCACCCCTGCGCAGGTTATGGAGCGCATGGAGGGGCTCTACCAGACTACGCTGGCCGAAACGCAGGAGCTGCTCGACCCCACGCAGCTTGACCACGCCGCCAAGCTCATCGCGAACGCCCGACAGGTCGACATCTACACGGGCTCGCACAACCTCTATCCAGCGGGAATGTTCCGCGATCGCCTGCTCTCCGCCGGTAAAAGC
>CAJMOL010000327.1 GCA_905215095.1 uncultured bacterium
GCAATCGGGCTCGCGCGGTCGACGCCGCACGGGCAACGAGCCGGCGCCGCACGAACGCGTGAAGGGCGAACGCCGTGCCAACGAACCGCGACGCACCGTGAGCCCCCATCGTGCTTCTGCCAACAACGCGGGCCGCGCCAACACTCCCGCCGCGGAGCAGACGCCTGCTCGCCCCAAATCCCGCTACATCCCTGCCCTTGACGGCCTGCGTACGCTCGCCGTCGTCGCGGTGGTGCTCTATCACCTTAACCTCACGTGGGCGCAGGGCGGCCTGCTTGGCGTCACGATCTTCTTTGTGCTTTCGGGCTATCTGATCACGCGCTTGCTGCTCAACGAAATCGCTAAGACCGGCCGCATCGACCTTAAGAGCTTCTGGATTCGCCGCATCCGTCGCCTGGTCCCCGCCGTGGTGACCGTCGTGGTGGTAACCTGCGCGCTGTGCACTCTCTTTAACCACGTGATGCTCACCAAGATGCGCCCCGACATCCTGCCGTCGCTGCTGTTCTTCAACAACTGGTGGCAGATTGCCCAAAACGTCTCGTACTTCAATGCTCTGGGCGACCCCTCGCCGCTCACGCACTTTTGGTCGCTTGCCATCGAGGAACAGTTCTACCTGATTTGGCCGCCGCTGTTGTTTGCCATGGTATCCATGCATGTGAGCAAGCCCAACACGCGCCGCGTGGTTCTGGGCCTTGCCGCGGTATCTGCCCTCGCCATGATGGTGCTTTACAACCCTGCCGCCGACCCCAGCCGCGTGTACTACGGCACCGACACCCGCGTGTTCTCGCTGCTGCTGGGTGCCTGGATGGCCTTTATCCCCGATCGCGACCTGGCGCCGGTGCGTCTCGCTCATCGTTTGGGGCTCAATCGCCTGGCTGGCGCCGCCAAACACGGCAAGAACGCCGAAGGCAAGCCTGGCGAGAGGGCCGACGAAGCAGCCAAGACCGCCCCGGCACAGCCGAGCGCCCTCGTGCGCTTTTGGTCCTCGCCCGCATCCATCGATGTATTGGGCGTCGTGGGTCTGGTTGGCCTTGCCGCCATGGTCGCGCTCACCAACGGCTACACCGCCTTCCAGTATCGCGGAGGCACGCTGCTGTGCTCGATCCTCACGCTCATGGTCATCGCGGCCTGCGTGCAGCCCCAGGGAATGGTTGCCCGCGCGCTGTCCGCCGAGCCGCTCGTGTGGGTTGGCAAGCGCTCGTACAGTATCTACCTGTGGCACTATCCGCTGCTGTTGCTCATGAACCCGGTCGCCAACATCAACGATACGCCCTGGTGGCAGTACATCTTGCAGGTACTTGTGGTAGTTGCCGTAGCCGAGTGCTCTTATCGCTTTATCGAAACGCCGTTTAGGAAGGGCGCCTTCGGCCGCACCGTCACCGAATTCCGCAATGGCACCACCACACCCGCCAACTGGGCACGCGCGCACGTCCCTGTCTGCGTAGCCTGCGCTGTCGTGTTGGTCGTCGCACTGGGCGGCCTGATCTTTGTGCCCGAGACGTCTGCGCTGAGCGGCGAGGGCGCCGAAGTTCTGAACAAGGAAGCCAAAAACACCGCGCCCACCGAACAGCAGGCGGCCGACGACACCGACAAGGACAACGACGGCTTCCCCGATGGCTCCTACGACCTGTTGATGATCGGTGACTCCGTGTCGCTGCGTGCCGTGGACACCTTTGACGGCGTGTTCCCGCACAGCCATATCGATGCCGAAAAGGGCCGCCAGTTCGATGCGGGCCGTGCGACATTTGAGGGCTATCTTCAACAGAACCTTGCCGGCAAGATCGTGGTCTTTGCCCTGGGCACCAACGGTTTGGTAACGGACGCCCAGGTCGACGCGATCATGGCCGACGCCGGCGAGCAGCGTATCGTCGTGTTTGTAAACACGCGTAGCCCGCAGCCGTGGGTCGGGTCCACGAACCAAGCCATCGCCAACGCCGCCACGCGCTACAAGAATGTACGCGTTATCGACTGGTACGGATACAGCGCCAACCGCAACGACCTGTTCGATGGCGATGGCACGCACCTATCGACCACTGGCGTGACTGAGTACCTCAACTTGATCCACGACGCAGTCAAGAAGGACCTGCCCGTGCA
>CAJMOL010000328.1 GCA_905215095.1 uncultured bacterium
GGTACGCCGTCGTGGGCGACGACACTCGTCGTCTGTCGCAGATGGCTCCCGGCTCCAAGTCCAACCTGCTGGGCCCTGGCGGCCGCGGCTGGTTCGTGCCCGAGGGTGCCAGGAAAGCACTGCTCGTCGCCGGCGGCATTGGCGTTCCGCCCGTGCTCTGCCTGGCTGGCATGCTTGCCGAGCAGGGTGTGGCCGTCGACGTGTGCCTGGGCTTTGGCACCGCGTCCAAGGCCGTGGGCGTCGATGAGTTCCGCGCGCTGGGCGCCACGGTTAACGTGTGCACCGACGATGGCACGCTGGGCACGCACGGTTTTTGCACCGACCCGGCAGCCGAGCTGCTCGGCGAGGGCAGCTACGACTACGTCGCCAGCTGCGGTCCCGCCGTCATGATGAAGAAGGTCGCCGCCGCTGCCGCCGAGGCCGGCGCGTATTGCGAGGTGTCGCTCGAGCGCATGATGAGCTGTGGCTTTGGCGCCTGCAACACCTGCAATGTCGAGACGGTCGACGGTATGAAGGGCGCCTGCATGTGCGGCCCCGTGTTCGATGCTTCCAAGGTGGTGGTCTTCTAGTGGGTACCGTGAACATGGCCGTCGATTTCGGCGGCGTCAAGATGCAGAACCCCATCAACACCGCAGCCGGTACCTTTGGCTACGGTTGGCAGTTCCAGAACTTCTTCGATGTCTCCCAGCTGGGTGCCATCACCACTAAGGGTTGCGCTGCCGAGCCCTGGCCCGGCAACCCCGCGCCCCGCATGGCCGAGATTCCCGGCGGCATGATCAACTCCGTGGGCCTTCAGAACCCCGGCGTGGCCGCCTTTGCCCGCGAGTCCGGTCCGTGGCTCGAACAGCTGTCCAAGGACGGCTGCCAGGTCATCTGTCAGGTTGCCGGCCACTCCGTTGACGAGTTTGTCCGCGCACTCGAGATGTATGTTGAGCTGTGTCCTTGGGCTGCCGGCTACGAGATCAACGTGAGCTGCCCTAATATCGCCGCCGGCGGTGCCGCCATGGGCTCCACGCCCGAGGGTGCCTCTTCCGTTATGGCTGCCTGCCGCAAGGTGACCGATAAGCCGCTGTTTGTGAAGATGGCCCCGGTCAACGTCGCCGAGATTGCCAAGGCTCTCGAGGCTGCGGGAGCCGACGGCCTTTCGGTCATCAACTCCATTCAGGGCATGGCCATTGACGTTCATACCCGCAAGTCCCGCGTGGCCAAGCCCAAGGGCGGCCTTTCGGGCCCGCTGTGCCACCACATCGCCGTGCGCATGGTCTGGGAGGTTGCCCAGGCCGTCGATATCCCCATCAACGGTGTCGGCGGCGTCATGACCGGCGAGGATGCGGCCGAGTTTATCCTGGCTGGCGCCACCTGCGTGTCGGTCGGTATGGCCAACTTCGTCGATCCGTGCGCTTCGCTCAAGATCGCGCACGAGCTCGAGGCCTGGGCGGAGTCTCAGGGCGTGAAGGACATCAACGAGCTGGTAGGTGCTTTCGAATGCTAGAGACCGATGCCCGCGACCGCGTTATCGTCGCCCTCGACTGCGACCGTGAGCGTGCGCTCGAGCTTGCCCACGAGCTTTCGGGCCATGCCGCCTGGCTCAAGGTTGGCATGACGCTCTATTACGCCGAGGGTCCCCAGATCGTCAAGACCTTTAAGGATCTTGGCTTTAAGGTCTTCCTCGACCTTAAGTTCCATGACATTCCGCATCAGGTGCGCGGTGCCGCTCGCTCGGCCTCGCTTGCCGGTGCCGATCTGCTTTCGGTCCACGGCTTGGGTTCGGGTGCTATGCTCGCCGCCTGCCGTGAGGGTGCCGAGGAGGCACGCGAGGATCGAGCCAAGCTCGTCGCCATCACCGTGCTTACGAGCATGAATCAGGATGCGCTGAGCGAGATCGGCGTCGAGTCGCCCGTTGCCGAGGAGGCCGCCCGTCTGGCAAAACTCGCCCAGGCCAACGGTATCGACGGCATCGTGTGCTCGCCGATGGAGGCTCATGACATGCGTGAGCTGCTGGGCCCCGATGCGCTGATTGTGACCCCGGGCGTGCGTCCGGTTGGCGCTGCGCTGGGCGATCAGTCCCGTGTGGCCAC
>CAJMOL010000329.1 GCA_905215095.1 uncultured bacterium
CAATACCGGCAGCCCGATAGCGTTCGCGACGCTCCGCCACCACCGGCGGCAGCGCATCGGCGGGCGCGTCATCGAGCAGGCGCCCCGCCTCGGCACGGCTGATGCCCGGACGCGCCAACATGGGGTTGGCAGCCACGCCGGCGATGGCATCGTCATTGAGCGCACGGAAGAGCTCCGACATAAACCACGTCTGATACCCTTCCGGATAGTCACTCCAGGTACCACCGAGCACAATGAGCTCGATCTTATCGGTCGCATGCCCCATCTGCGAAAGCGCGGTCAGACGAGCGCTCACCTGCAGATACGGGTCGAAGCAATTTTGCTCCGCACGGGCGCACGCCGGCTCGGCATGTAAATAGCTTTTGGGCATGCGCAGGTCGTTGGGGCAAAACAGGCAATCGCCCGAGCACGGCCACGGCTTGGTGATGACGGTAATGGTTGCCACGCCCGAAGCCGTGCGGCGCGGCTTCATGCGCAACACCTGCAGCAGTTGACGTTCCAGCTCGGAATTGACATTCCACGCAGCCCACCGAGCCGGCTCCTCACGTTTAACCCGCTGGTAGAACGGCAGCAGACGGCGCTTGGCCAGATCGCGCTTGTCGACACCCTCACGGCGCGCCTCGGCATGTATCAGTTTGACGAGTGCCTTGTCGTCCACGGTCTCGCCGCGACGCAGAGCCTCGAGTATGTTCAAGATAATCTGTTCCATGACCCCATTGTAAAGGCAAAGGCACCGGAGCCCGTCACGGCTCCGGCGCCTCCATCAAACAGCGCGTCTAAGCATCTATGCTTGCGGACCAGCCCGCAGCCATCACTCCGAATCAAACGACATGTCGCCCGAACCGACCTCAAAACGATACGTAGCAGACTTATCGCCGTTATCGAATTCAAGATTCAAAATGGTCTCGCCATCGTAGTCAAGCGGAAGGAAATCGCTCTCGAAGTCGCCACTGCCCAAGGTGAGGCTCGCCTTAAAGCCCGTCGAGTTCGGAACCGTCATCTCCACATCGCCCGAGCCCACACTCACGTCCATCGACTTCGCGGGGGCCTGGTAAAGCTCGAGCGTCACATCGCCCGAACCGACCTCAGCGCTAAGCGCATCAGTCACGCTGCCCGTAAACTCTACATCTCCCGCACCCAGGAAAAGATCGAAACCATCACAGATGACACCGGCAATCTGCAGATCACCCGAGCCCACGTGCGCGTTGACTCCCTTCAGATGTTCGGCAACACGGCGCGGCAGCTCGACCGTAACTGAGCGATCGATTGCCTTACCGTCATCACTTCCAAACTGGGAAACCTTGAGCGTCGAGTCCTCGACGGATGCGATGTTTTGCGTCGCGGCCTTGGAGGCATCCATGCCATTGGCAACGCGTCCCCGCTCGATAACGCGAGCCTTGTTGCCATCAACAACCTTGACGTCCACCGTAGCCGCATCGATATCGAAATCGAGGTAGCGGAACTCATCGGCATCAAAGGTCGCACTCGAAAGTTGCTGAGGCTGAGCGGAATAGTTACCGCTATCCAAGAGATCATCGTCGTCAAACATATCGTCAAAATCAGTCAAATGGCCAGATAGAATACCGGTCGTACGCACCATATCGGAATGAGCCAATAGCCGCGAGGCACCAAATACAAGCCCGATGATGAGCACAAACGCTCCGATGCCAACACCCAAGCGTACCTTGGATTCATGCGAAAGCTTCATCATTCATCACCCTCTTTGGCACATGGCTCAGCGGTGGCCGCGGCAGCCACGTCAGCATCAACCGAAGCGGAAACATTCTGAGCCCTAGCTGTCACCGGTGCCGGGCCAACCTGGATATCCCCACGCGCCCAATCACCATCGAGCGCACGTGCCACCCAGTGATAGATGGGAATCGTAAAGAAGATCAGTGCGGCAAAGGGGCCGGTACCAAACAGGAACATCAGCAAAAAGAACAGCAGCCAGCACACGGCCCAATATGGGAACGACTGGAACGGGCCCTTCACCGGAGCCGAGCCAACCGCGGTGCCACTCGTCGCCTGCGCCGTAGCAGCGTTGGCGGCCTGTGCACTCCAGCTTGCCGC
>CAJMOL010000330.1 GCA_905215095.1 uncultured bacterium
CGGGGACTGCACGAAAAGCAGCTTATCAGCGATACCGACTACGAGCAGTCCGTCTTTGAGGAGCTTGGCCAGAACTTCCTGTCCAACCTCGCTTCCCGCGGCATGACGCTGGACACCTGGCTGCCCGCTTCTGGCCTGACCATGGAGCAGTTCATCGGCGACCTGCACAAGCAGGCCAACGACGTCGCCCGTGAGTCCCTGGCTCTCGACGCCCTCGCCCGTGAGCTCAAGATCGTGGTCACCGAGGACGACATCAACGCCGAGTTCGAGAAGGCCGGCGTCAAGGACGTCGAGGCTTCCAAGGCCGAGTTCATCGCCGATGGCCGCATGCCTGCCGTCCGCGAGTCCATCCGTCGCTCCAAGGCCGTCGACCACCTGGTCGAGAACGCCAAGGTGACCGAGGTCGACGAGACCGCCAAGGACGCCGAGTAATTCTCGCCACCTTTCCCGCGAGCGCATGGATGCGTCCGTGATGGGGTAAAGTTATAAGCCGGTTATCCGGTTGCTTCGTACGGTGCCAGCCAATGCATAGCATGCGGGCACCGTACGTTTGTCTAGAACCACTATTGGTCCGTAAGAGAAATGGAGATGCGTATGATCGCTAAGTTCGATTCCGCCCTCGTGCCATACGTTATCGAGCAGACGCCGCGCGGCGAGCGCAGCTACGATATCTATTCGCGCCTGCTCAACGACCGCATCATCTTCTTGGGCGAGGAGATCAACTCCGTCAGCGCCAACCTGGTCGTTGCCCAGCTGCTGCATCTTGAGAGCCAGGATGCCGAGAAGGATATCTCGCTCTACATCAATTCGCCCGGCGGCGAGGTCTACTCCGGCCTGGCGATTCTGGACACCATGAACTTCATCAAGCCGCAGGTCTCCACCATCTGTGTGGGCATGGCTGCGTCCATGGCCGCCGTGCTGCTTTCGGCCGGCGCCAAGGGCAAGCGCTTCTGCCTGCCGCACTCCAAGGTCATGATTCACCAGCCCAGTGGCGGTGCCCAGGGCCAGCAGACCGAGATCGAGATCGTGGCCGAGGAGATCAAGAAGACCCGTCGCGAGCTCAACCAGATCCTGTCCGACGCCTCGGGCCAGCCCATCGAGAAGGTCCAGGCCGATACCGAGCGCGATAACTACCTGACCGCTGCCGAGGCCCTCGACTACGGCCTGATCGACCGTATCGTCACCTCGCGCGATCTTGCCGCGAAGGACGCCTAGGATGGCAGGTAACATGCAGGACAACTTTGACGAGAACGGCAACCCCATCCGCTGCTCCTTCTGCGGAAAAGAGCAAGGGCAGGTACGCCGTCTCGTAAAGGGCCCGACCAACATCTTTATCTGTGACGAGTGCGTCGCCGCCTGCTCCGAGATCCTTGAGGAGTCGCTGGCTTCGGACTTTATGGACGCCGCCCGCAACGGCAATCTCCCGGGTTTCCTCAACGACCACGGCCAGGCTGCGTCCCAGCCCGCCGTTGACCCCGAGGCCGAGGGCTTTGAGCTCGAGGACGACCGTCAGGTCATCACGCACGTGCCGACGCCGCACGAGATCTATGACGAGCTTTCGGCCTATGTTATGGGTCAGGAGGGCGCCAAGCGCGCCATGTCGGTTGCCGTGTACAACCACTATCGCCGCGTGATCGAGGGCGGTGCCGCGGTGTCTGCCTTTGACGACGGTATGGGATCGCAGTTCGACGACGATATGGACGAGGTGGAGCTCGCCAAGTCCAATATCCTGCTGCTCGGTCCCACCGGTACCGGTAAGACCCTGCTGGCCCAGACGCTCGCGCGCATCCTCGAGGTGCCGTTTGCCATCGCCGACGCCACCGCGCTCACCGAGGCCGGTTACGTGGGCGAGGACGTGGAGAACATCCTGCTCAAGCTCATCAACGCCGCCGATGGCGATATTGAACGCGCGCAGGTGGGCATTATCTACGTGGACGAGATCGATAAGATCGCCCGCAAGGCCGAGAACCTCTCCATCACCCGCGATGTCTCGGGCGAGGGCGTTCAGCAGGCGCTGCTTAAGATTCTTGAGGGTACGGTGGCCAGCGTTCCGCC
>CAJMOL010000331.1 GCA_905215095.1 uncultured bacterium
CATCCTGGAAGGCATCCGTCGTCTCAACCGGTCAGGTGCCACGGTGATCTACACGAGCCATTACATGGAGGAGGTCGAGCAGATCTGCGACCGCATCCTCATCATGGATCACGGCCGTCATCTGGCGCTCGGCACCGCCGACGAACTCAAGAACATGATCGACACGGGCGAGCGCATCACCATCGAAACGCTCGATCTGGCGGATTCGGCGATGGCCGAGGTCCGTGCGCTGCCGTGCGTGATCGAAGCCAACTACGACGGCAAGGAACTCGACGTGCGATGCCGTCGCGGCGAACACAACCTGACCGACGTGCTCGACGCGGTGAAACGCTCCGGCGCCAACATCGGCCACCTGACCAGTCGTCCGCCCACCCTCAACGACGTGTTCCTCGAGATCACCGGCCGCGAGCTGCGCGACTAGGGGGCAGTCATGTTCAACACCATTATCATTACGGTCAAGACGCTGCTGCGTCGGCCGAGTACATGGATCTGGAGCGCGGTCTTTCCCATCGCGCTTTCCACGATGTTTATGTTTATGTTTGTGAACCTCAGCTCCGACGGTAAGATCGACCCGGTGCCGGTTGCCGTCGTGGCGGACGAGGCCTGGGACGCTTCGACCTTTAAGGACGTTGCGACGTCGCTTGCCAAGGAAGGTGGCGACCAGCTGCTCGATGTGAGCGAGTACAAAGGCTTGGCAGCCGCGCGCAAAGCACTCAAGGCCGGCGAGGTCGCGGGCATCTATACGGTCGACGATGCGGGCGCACCCAGGCTCACGTTGCTTTCGAGTTATGACAGCTCGCGTGCGACGTCGGTGCTCACCGACCGCAGCATTCTGGAGACGGTGGCAAGCTCGTATACACAAAATGCCGAGCTCATGTCCCAGATTGCCCAAGACAACCCGGCGGCGCTCGCCGACCCGGAGGCGGTTGCGCGCGCCCTGTCGCTCAAGGGTGGAACCCGCCGCGTGAGCCTGACACGCCCCACGCCCGACGGCACGGTCATCTACTATTACGCGCTCTTTGGCCTGGTCGCGATGATGTCTGCCGAGTTTGCCGCCTTGAGCGTCGTTGACCTGCAGCCCAATCTGTCGGGCCTTGGCGCGCGCCGCTGCGTGGGCGGTCTTTCCAAGACGGCGTCGCTAGCCGGTATCTTTGTGGGCTCGTGGCTGGTCTCCTTTGCCTCGATGGCGATTGCGATTGGCTACGTGCGTCTAGTCGTTGGCGTCGACTTTGGCGGGCGCGAGGGGCTGTGCCTGGTAGGCGGCGCTGTGTCCGCGCTAGCCGCGACGGGCTTGGGGCTCTTTGTGGGCACGCTGCCCGTTAAGGGTGGCAAGGCGTCCAAGTCGGGCATCCTCGCGGGCTTTGCCACCACGTGCGCCCTGTTCGCCGGCCTCTACGGCGTGCCGGCGATGGGACTTGCCGACGACGTCGCCCGCGCCTGCCCGGCCGAGTGCTGGCTCAACCCCGTCAAGCTCATCTGCGACATGTTCAACCGCCTGTATTTCTTTGAGGACCTGAGCCCCTTTGCCGTTCGCGCCGGCGCGCTCGTCCTGATGGCGCTGCTGTTCGTTGCCGCCGCCACGCTGATCTTTGGAAGGAGCCGCTATGAGCACCTTTAAGACCGCGCTTCGCATGGCGCTGGCGCACCCGTTCTACCTGCTCATCTATACGGTGTTCATCTCGCTCATGGGCGTATTCATCGCGGCATCGGTGAGCTGGAACTCGTCGCAGCTCACCGAGTACAAGCCCTACGACACCAACGTGATCGTGGTCGACCGCGACAATAGCGACCTTTCGCGTGCGCTTGCCAAGCATCTGGGTTCGCGTTTTGAGCTGGTCACGGGCGTCGGCGACGACACCTACGACCTTGCGGACGCGCTCTCCAAGAGCAACAGCGCCAAGGGTAGCGCCGACTGCGTGTTCTTTATTCCGGAGGGGTTTGAGGGCGACCTTGTTACAGCCGCCCGCGCGGGGGAGTCTCTGCCCAAGCTCGATGTGACCTACGGCGCCGGCACCATGGCAGCGGCGCTTTCGTCTGCCGAGGC
>CAJMOL010000332.1 GCA_905215095.1 uncultured bacterium
GTTGTTGGGGATGCCGTTGGGGTCCTCGCCGATCAGGCCCGACGGATGAGCGCCGATGGGGTTGAAGTAGCGGAGCAGCACGACGTCCCACTCGGGATCGGCGGTGTGGATGTCCATAAGGATCTGCTCGATCATCCACTTGGTCCAACCATAGGGGTTGGTCGCGGGCTTCTTAGGATCCTCCTCGGTGACGGGCGGGTTGTCCGGGTCGCCGTAGACGGTCGAGGAGCTCGAGAAGATGATGGACTTGCAGCCATGGTTGCGCATGACGTCGATGAGCACCAGGGTGTTCTCGATGTTGTTGTGGTAGTACTCGACGGGCTTGCTCACCGACTCGCCGACGGCCTTAAAGCCGGCAAAGTGGATGACGCGGTCGATCTGATGGGTATCGAAGATCTTGTTCATCGCATCACGGTCGAGCACGTTGGCCTCGTAGAAGGTGAGGTTCTTGGCGGCCTCGTCGCCCACGATGGTCTTGACGCGGTCGACGGCGACGGCGCTGGAGTTGGAGAGATCATCGACGATGACGACCTGGTAGCCACCCTCGAGCAGCTGAACGACGGTGTGCGAGCCGATAAAGCCGGCGCCACCGGTTACGAGGACGCAGGTATCTTTGGGGTCGAGTGCTTTGGACATGTAGTCTCCTATCGAATCAGGAACACTTCTTCAGGGGAGTATAGCGCAGGCAGGGACGCCCAAATCGTGCGCTGTGGGAAAAGCAGAGGATTGTGCTAACGTACTCATCAGAAGAGCTTGCGTACGCATAACCTGATCTTTGGCATTTGCTTGCGAGCCGCTGACCTTGTAGTTTCCTGCCGTTCGTGGAAATCGTTGGGACGCGCCATATGTACGCTAATATTTATGAGTTGAGCGACATATAAATAAACATGTAACGGAGTACATATGTCACCAAACAGCGATTCCATCCTTTCCCAGGAGCTCTCGCGCCGCACTGCCCTCAAGGCCCTGTTCGGCGCCGCTTCTGCGGCAGTTCTTTTTGGCCTGCCCGCTCGCGCCCATGCGGCGGAGGCTTCCAAAGAAACAACCGATAAACTGAATGCCGCCCAGGCCCAGCTCGACGAGGTTCAGGCCCAGCTCGACAGCATCGCAAATGAGTATGCGGCGCTGGCCAACAAGAATGCCCAGACCCTCAACGACATCGAGAATGTCCAGGGCAAGATTGACGACACGCAGGCCCAGATCGATGAAAAGAAGGCCGAGCTCAAGAAGAAGCGCAACGACCTTTCCGATCGCGTGGCCGCCAGCTACAAGTCCGGCGGCACGAACATTCTGTCGCTGCTGCTGGCCTCTGGCTCGTTTGAGGAACTCGTCGCCAATGCGCACTATGTTGAGAAGATCAACAAGAGCGACCGCGACGCCATCGAGGACATTCAGACCATCCAGGAAGAGCTCGATGCGCAAAAGACCGAGCTTGAGTCGCAGAAAGCTGACTTAGAGAAGCTCAAGGATCAGCAGACTGCTCAGATGCAGGATATGCAGGCCAAGCAGCAAGAAGTCCAGACTGTGCTGAACGGTCTTTCCGACGACGTCAAGGAGCTCATGGCTCAGCGCGATTCCGAGATCCTCGCTGCCGCCCAGGCCGAGGAGGCTGCTAGGAAGGCTGCCGCTGCCGCGGCTGCCGCGAACAAGAACAATTCCTACTCGGGTGGCGGATCGTATGCGCCCGGAACCCCGCAACAGAATGCCGGCTCGGGCAAACAGCAGGCCGTCGTCAACGCGTGCTACTCCACGCCTTCGCCGGGTCAGAACTGGTGCGCGGCGTGGGTTACCAATGTCTTCCGTAACGCCGGCGTTGGCTACTTTGGCGGTAACGCGTGCGACATGTTTAACGCATGGTGCTATAGCTCCGACCGCTCGGCGCTGCAGGTGGGCATGATCGTGGCCGACTCATCGCATAGCGGCACGGGTGCTCCGGGCCTTATCTACGGTCATGTGGGTATCTACGTTGGCGGCGGTATCGTTATGAGCAACGAGGGTGCCATTACGTCTAAGTCGCTTGATTCGTTTATTAGCTTCTA
>CAJMOL010000333.1 GCA_905215095.1 uncultured bacterium
CGGCGGTCGGACCGCTTGTAGTTATTTCGGTTGCGGCGTCGCTGTGCATGGTGCTGGCTCGATCTTGTGAGCGACTTGTCTTGTGGAAACGTTGGCTATATGCCGCAGCTATCGGTTTGCTGACGGGCTCGATTGTTTCGGCGTGGTGGGCTGTGGGTGCGCTAAGTGCCACGAAGGCGCTCGACGGTCGAGCGGCAAGCAGTCTCGAGTTTGTCGTGCAGGGTGATCCGTCATAAACGATGGGACGTATTCCTACACCTGCGAAACATGCGTGGACGGCAGGCGCTTGGGTGAGGTTCGTCTATCGTGCGACCGCGAGCTTGGTGCCGGGTCTCATGTGCGTGTTATCGGCCGCGTTTCGCGCTTTGAGAACGATGCGTATGGGCGCTCGCGCGTACTCCGAGGCGAGGTGCGCAAGGTTAAAGTCGTTCGGATTGTGTCGGCCGATGAGGGCTCTCCGGGACCGCTGCTTCGGCTGCGAAATGGGCTGCTTGCGTCCATCGCGCCTGCGACCGACCCGGCGCGTGAACTCATAGCCGGTGTCGTCTGCGGTCGTTCGGCCGAGCTGCGCGCCCAGTCGGCGGGCGACTGGTTTTCGGTGACGGGAACGGCGCATCTTATAGCCGTCTCCGGCAGCCATTTGGCTATCGTGGGATTTGTAATCGAGGGTGTATTGCAAAAGACTCGCTGCTCACGTGGTGTTCAGCGGGCGATAATGGCGATGGCGCTTGTGGGCTACACTGCCTTTACGGGCGCGTCTCCCTCGGCCGTGCGCGCGTGCTGCATGGTCTTCGCGACGCTTGTCGTAAACGGTGCGGGGCGTCGCCGACATGGCGCATCGGCACTCTTCGTAACCATGTCCATCTTTGTGCTACTGCGGCCGACGGTGCTGTTCGAGATGGGCTTTCAGCTCTCGTGTGCCAGCGTCTTAGCCATTCTGTGCTTTTGCCCCTATGCGACCTACGCTTTGAGTGAGTTGGGTGTGCCATCGGGCGTTGCCAGCATGCTTTCGGTCACGCTTTGCTCGCAACTGGCGACACTTCCCATTACCATTCCTGCCTTTGGTACGTTCTCGCTCATTGCTCCGCTGGCAAATGCAGTCATCGGTCCGGTGGTGAGCGTACTGCTTGCTGTGTCGATCGTGCTGGTTCCCTTTTCGCTCGTGGAGCCGTTGCAAGCTTGGGCACTCGTTGTACCCATGATTGCCGCTCGTTGCGCACTGTTCTTTGAGCAGCTCTTTGCCGCCGTGCCGGGTGCATCCGTGAGTGTGCCGCCCGATAGCATGTGGATTTATCTAGTGCCGTGTTTTCTTGCGGTTCTTCTGGTCTGGTGGCCGCGTCCCCGTGCACGTCCTGTGGCGGTGGGGCTTGCATGTCTGGTGCTCATGGCTGCGATTCCGTACGTCTACTGGGATCGATTCGCGCCGCCTTCGGTGACGGTGCTCGATGTGGGGCAGGCCGATGCGATTCTGGTTCGTCAGGGTGGCGCCGTGGCGCTCGTGGACTGTGGGCTCGACGAGCGCGTGGTGTCGGCGTTGGTTCGCAATAACGTCCACCATATTGACGCCGTCTTCGTGACACATTGGGACGAAGACCATTGGGGTGGCCTTCCCGATGTGCTTGATCAGTTTTCGGTTGGAACCATTGTGGTCGCGGCCGATGCGCTTGACGGCGCGCCTGCTGAGGTCCTGAATCGCGCCGGCGTAACGTATCGGCAGGTTGCTTGCGGAGACACGGTCGATATCGGCGCATTTCGGACACGAGTGATGTGGCCGTTTGACACGGTGGATGGCGAGGGCAATGAGGACTCTCTTGTTTTGCTGCTCTCCTACGCTCAGGAAGGCAAGAGCCTGCGCGTGCTCCTTACTGGTGACGCCGAGCTCGATCAGGAGCGCGAGTTTGTACAGGAGGTGGGAGATATCGATGTTCTCAAACTGGGGCATCATGGCTCAAAAGTTTCCGTCGACACAGAACTGCTGGGCATGCTTAAGCCCGAGCTCTCTATCGCGAGTGCGGGCGAGGGCAACCGCTACGGCCAT
>CAJMOL010000334.1 GCA_905215095.1 uncultured bacterium
GGCCGTATATGCTCGCGTGGTCCGACCTGGGGCTTAACGGCAAGGAGCGTATGACGGTCGATTCGCTGGCGCGCGCCGAGGTGCGCCGTTTTGCTGACGAGGATACGAGCGAGCGCGTGCGAAACGAGATGATGGGCGTGCTGGGCGAGCTACTGGGTATTTCGCCCGAGCAAATGGAGGAGCTGCGCTCTGAGGACGGTCAGCGTCGTTTACACGAGGGAATGAAAAAGTTCGAGGGCGAGGTTCAGGACGCCATCGATAAGATGATGGGCGGCCAGAGCGGCCCGCAGGGTGGGCCCCAGGGCGGACCGATGCTGCAACCGCCGGTTGATCCGAGGCAGTTTCCGTTCTTCAGCCAAAACTAACTATGGGATGGGATTCGCTCCCAACACCGATACTTCAACTAAGCATCTTGGCCCCGTTGTGTTATTCTAGAACAGACGTTCGTGAATAGTGCGCGGGGCCTTGCCTTGCGCCGTGCTTGTGGCGAGGGGAGGTCGGCTTGGTCATTTTGGGTATCGACCCCGGTTTGGCCCATACGGGCTGGGGGATTATCGAGGAGCGGCGTGGCGAGGTTCGCTGCCGTGCCTACGGTTGTATCGAGACCAGCGCGGGCAGTCCGCTCGCGGTGCGCCTGTCGCATATCGCCCGCGACCTCAAGGGCGTCGTGGAGCGTTATCGACCCGATACCGCTGCTATCGAGAGCATCTACTTTGGCGCCAACGTCCGCTCGGCCATCCCCACGGCGCATGCCCGCGGCGCCGCGCTCGTGGCGCTTTCGGAATGCGCGCTCGAGATTGGCGAGTACACGCCTATGCAGATTAAGCAGGCTGTGGTGGGTACCGGTGCCGCAGATAAGCGGCAGGTCGCCTACATGGTGCGCACGCTCACGCAGCTCGATCACGACCCGCATCCCGACCATGCCGCCGATGCCCTGGCCTGCGCCATCTGCCACGTTAACCTTAGCCGCACCCGGGCGCTTACCGGTGGCGAGTTCTATCAACAGAGAGGAACCGGATACTGATGATTTCCCAGCTCCACGGAACGCTTGTCGAGGCCACGATGAGCTCGGCCGTCGTCGATGTGTCGGGTGTGGGCTTTGAGCTCGGCATCTCGGGCAGCACCGCGGCCACGTTGCCGACGCCCGGCGGCGAGGTTCGCCTCTACACGCGCATGCAGGTGCGCGAGGACGCCATGACGCTCTTTGGTTTTGCCTCCAAGGACGAGCGCACGATGTTCGATCGGCTCGTGTCCGTCTCGGGCGTCGGTCCGCGCTTGGCGCTCGCCGTGCTCTCCACCTACACCGTGGGACAGCTGTATTCCCTGGTAATGGCCGAGGATGACAAGGGCATGGCCAAGGTGCCCGGTGTGGGCAAAAAGACAGCGCAGCGCCTCATCTTGGAGCTCAAGAGCACCTTTGCCAAGGACAAGGGCTTTGTGCCGGTCGACGTGATTCCCGGCCAGGTTGCGATGCCGGTTCCCTCCGCCGCTCCCTCGGCGATCGATGACGCCCGTGCGGCGCTCCTTTCCATGGGCTTTAGCCCGCAGGAGACCGATGTTGCCCTGAGCGGGTATGATGGGCAGAATATGCGTGTCGAGGATCTGCTCGGCGCGGCGCTTAAGCGACTCGGAATGGATGCGTGATGTGGGAAGCCGATGACTCTCAGGACCTGTGGGCGACGCCCGGCAACTCGCCGGCGGCATCCATGGCGCATGGCGAGCGCATGGTGGGCTCGGAGCTGACGCCCGAGGACCTTGATGTCGACCGTACCCTGCGCCCCCAGCGCCTGGATGACTACTGCGGCCAGGAGCATATCAAGCAGAGCCTGCGCGTGCTGATCGAGGCCGCGCAGAGCCGCGGCGAGACGCTCGACCACGTGATCTTCTCGGGCCCTCCGGGTCTGGGCAAGACCACGCTGGCTACGGTTATCGCCAACGAGCTGGGCGCTCAGATCAAGACGACGAGCGGTCCGGCCATCGCGCGCACCGGCGACCTGGCGGCCATCCTGACTAACCTGCAGCCGGGT
>CAJMOL010000335.1 GCA_905215095.1 uncultured bacterium
GGAAACGGTCCTCGAAAGGGGACCGTTTTTGTTTGGCCCGGCGCATGGGATTCGACCCACCAACACGTCTGCCACGAAGGCCGTGGCCAAAAATGCCAAATATGACATTCAACTGGTGACAGTACTCATATTTGGCATTTTTGTCCAAAGGCTCTCCTGGCCATTGCAGATTTATGGCAAAAAGGGTTCCAGACCGTCCAACCATGCATCAAATGACGCACCGACGATCTGGAACCCGTTCAAACTGGCTATGTTTTACTCTCGCTACGCCAAAACGTCCGACAAAATCTCGATCAGGTTGTCCACGTCGGCTTCCTCGCAGACGAGCGGCGGCAGGAAACGCAGCGTATGGGCACCCGTAGCGTTAATCACGGCACCAGCCCCCAATGCACGGGCCACAACGTCGTGTGCATCACCCGCGGTATCGTCCAGATCGCAGCCGAGCATCAGGCCACGGCCACGCACCTCTACCACGTGCGGAAGCTTAGCCAGCGCCTGCTCCATATAAGCACCCACCTTGGCGGCATGCTCAGCGTAGTCGCCGCGCACGAGCGCGGAGAGCGTCGCAGCGCACGCCGCGACAGCCAAGCAGCTACCGCCAAAGGTCGAGCCGTGGTCGCCCGGCTTAAACACGTCGGCAATCTCCTTCTTTGCCACGACGGCACCCATGGGCACGCCATCCGCAATGCCCTTGGCAAGGCTCATAATGTCGGGCTCCACGCCATAGGTCTGGAATGCAAACGGCTTGCCGGAGCGGAAGATGCCGCACTGGACCTCGTCGGCGATAAGAACGGCGCCCACCTCGTGTGCCAAGTCGCGCGCCGCCGCCATAAACTCCTCGGTCATGGGGTGCACGCCACTCTCACCCTGGATCGGCTCGAGCATCACGGCACAAATCTCGCTCCCCAGCTGCTTAAAGATCGCACGCAGCTCGTCCACATCGTTGGGCGTGCAGGCCACAAAACCGCCCGGCAGCGGACGGAAGCTGTCCTGTAGCCAATCCTGCATGGTGGCCGCAATGGTCTCGAGTGTACGGCCGTGGAAGCCGCCGCGCATGCATACGATGGTGTTGCCGCCGTTACCAGCACGCTTGGCGTACAGACGCGCGAGCTTCATCGAGCCCTCGTTGGCTTCGGCACCAGAATTGGCAAAGAACGTCTCCCACACCTGCTCGCCCGCAGCCGGGGCACCAAGAGCAGCTGCCGTGGTCTCATCACCGGCGGCAATGGCATCGGCAAGCACGCGCGCACCATCTACGTCGTCGTTAGCAAGCTTGGACAGCAGCGCCGCGACCTGTCCACGCTGCTCGATGTAGAAGTAATTGGAGACATGCATGAGCTTTTTGGTCTGCGCCTCGAGCGCCGAGAGCACTGCGGCGTTGCCGTGGCCAAGGCTGCACACACCGATACCGGCAAGAAAATCAAGATACTCACGGCCGTCATCACCGGTGAGCTTCATACCGTGACCTTCGACAAACTCTACCGGAGAACGACCAAAAGTATGCATAACGTAATGGGATTCGAGCGATTGTTGAGTTGCAAGTGACATGGGATGCCTTTCGTTGAGCGCCGGACGGCGCAGACCTATGGGTGCAGGAATGGGGCGGCTGCGGGTCAGCTAGACCGTCTGAAGTTTCTCGACCTCGTCAAGGTTTTCGGTCAGACGCGCAGCAAACGTCGAAAGCGGATGCGGATGCGTATCGAACTCGTAAGCCGTCTCGGTGGAATGGATCACGGTGCCGACGCCGGCATCGGTTAGCAGCTCCAGGAGCAGCGAATGCGGCGTAGTACCGTTAATGATGTGGGCTCGGAACACGCCAGCGGTAAGCGCATCGACAGCCGCACGCAGCTTGGGAATCATGCCCTTATCGACCTCGTCGCCGTAGAGCATTTCGTTAACCTCGTCGAGTGTTAGGTTGGAGATAAGCGAGTCCTTGTCGCTAAAGTCCTTGTACAGGCCATCGACATCGGTCAAAAAGATCGCCTTATGTGCGTGGAGCGCCGCGGCAACGGCACCGGCGGCG
>CAJMOL010000336.1 GCA_905215095.1 uncultured bacterium
GCCGGGAAGCGTGGCCTCGATCTGGTCCATGCCGTAGAGACGCAGCACCTCCTCGTAGAGGTCGATCTCGCGCGGCAGGTCGGGGCGGAAGCTCGGCGGGGTGACCACGAAGTCCTCGCCGTCGCGCTCGACGGTGCAGCCCAGGCGGGTGAGCGAACGCTCGATAAAGTCGGACTCGATGTCGGCACCGCAGATGGCGTGCACGCGGGCCAGGCGCAGCTTGATGCTGTCGATGGTCTTGGGCGCGGGGAACACGTCCACATAGCCGGGAGCGACCTCGCCGCCGGCGATCTCCTCAATCAGCGCGCAGGTAACGTTGGCAACATCCACGCAGCCGGTCTCGTCGACCTGGCGCTCAAATCGAATGGAGGCATCAGAGATCAGCGACAGATCGCGGCTGGTGTGCGAGGTGCGACCGGCGTTGAAGCAGGCGCTCTCGACCATCACGTCGACGGTGTCGTCCTCGATCTCGGAATCCATGCCGCCCATAACGCCGGCCAATGCCACGGGACGCTCGCCGTCGGTGATAAGGCCCATGCCGGCGTCGAGCGTGCGCTCCTCGCCGTCGAGCGTCGTGAACTTCTCGTCCTGCTGGGCGGCGCGAACCACCACACGACGGTGACCATCGCGCTCGGCAAAGGTGTCCAGGTCAAAGGCGTGCAGCGGCTGACCGGTGAGCATCATCACGTAGTTGGTGATATCGACAATGTTGTTGTGCGGGCGCACGCCCAGGGCGTTGAGGCGCTTGACCATCCAGTCGGGCGAGGGGCCGACCTTCACGTTGCGCACGATGCGCGCGACGTAGCGGTCGCACAGGCCTTCGTCGGCGATCTCGACGGAAAGCTCGTCGTCGGTCGCGCGGCCGGTCTCGGCCTTGATGGCGGGCAGCTCAACGTGGAAATCGCGGTCGAAGATGGCGCCGGTCTCGCGGGCCATGCCGATCATGGACAGACAATCGGGACGGTTGGGCGTGATCTCGCAGTCGAGCACGGTATCACTCGAGCCCACGTACTCGGCAAACGGCATGCCGCAGGGCGTGTCCTCGGGCAGGATCATGATGCCGGAGTGGTCGCCGCCCAGGCCGAGCTCGCGCGCAGAGCAGTTCATGCCCATGGACACGACGCCGCGAAGCTTGCTCTTCTTGATCTTGACGTCGCCGGGCAGGACAGCGCCGATCATGGCCGTGACGATGTGGTCGCCGGCCTCGAAGTTCTGCGCGCCGCAGACGATCTGCAGCGGAGCGGGGTTGCCGTCGGCGTCGAGGTTCTTGTCACCCACGTCGACCGAGCACACATACATGTGGTCGCTATCGGGGTGCGGGGTCTTGGTGAGCACCTGGGCGGTCACCACGTGGTCGAAGGACTCGCCCACGGTGTCGATCGCCTCGACCTCGGTGCCGGTACGGATATATTCGTCCGAAAGGGTCTTGGGATCCTCCGGAATATCGATCATGGTCTTGAGCCAGTCGTAAGAAACGCGCATGTAGCTCTCCTAGTTCTTAATCTCCGCAAAGGAAGGATTATCAAATGAAGACGTTCGCCTTAGGGTTGTCCAGGTGCCCCAGGTTGGCGTGAAAGAGGAGCGACGCGTACTAAAGGTACGCGAGCGACGGTTTGAACGCCAAGATGGGGTGCCTGGGCAAGCCTAAAATTGGTTCAGGAAGCGCATATCGCCAGTCATCAGGGTTCGCAGGTCGGGCAGGTCGTAGCGCAGTGCCGCGACGCGCTCGGCGCCAATGCCAAAGGCGAAGCCGGTGTACTTCTCGGGGTCGATGCCGCAGTTGATAAGGACGTTGGGGTCGACCATGCCGCAGCCCAGAATCTCGATCCAGCCGCTGTGCTTGCAGAAGTTGCAGCCCTTGCCGCCGCAGACGTGGCAGCTCACGTCCACCTCGCAGGAAGGCTCGGTGAAGGGGAAGAAGTGAGGGCGGTAACGCGTCTTGCGATCCTCGCCAAACATGCACTTAACAAAGTAGTCGAGCGTGCCCTTGAGGTCGCCAAAGGTGATGCCCTCGTC
>CAJMOL010000337.1 GCA_905215095.1 uncultured bacterium
CCGTCGGCAACGTCGCGGTCGAGCAGCACGACGGGCAGGCGTCCCGCTGCCGCGGCGATCGCCTCATCATTGCCTCCGCAGGTGTTGACGACCAGACCGTCCACGCCAGCATCGATAAGTCTGGCGAGCGACTCGGCCTCCTTAGCGGGGTCGTTGCCGCTAATGGCCGTCATGAGCGAGCAGCCGCGCGCGGCGGCGCTGGCGGAAAGGCCCTCGAGCATGGCGCTCGAGAACGGGTTGGCGATGTCGGCCAGAATCACGCCGATAAGGTTCGTACGCGAGGAGCGCAGATTGCGTGCGGCGGCACGCGGGCGATAGCCGGTACGCTCGATGACCTCGGCAATGCGAGCACGGGTCTCCTCGGTCATTTGCCCGGGGCGGTTGTTGAGATAGCGCGAGACCGTGGCCGGGCTCACGCCCGCCTCGGCGGCAATGTCCTTGATTCTCATCTGCGCCATAGCGCACCCCGTTTCCCCATTTTCGGCAGTCTGAGCCATTTTAGGCATTTTTTTAAAAATCTCGGTTGCAAAACGCTGTAGGTGAGTATACTACAACTCGAAACGAAACCGATTTCGTAAACCGATTTCGGCAAGCGTTGGCACGCAGGTGCAAAGACGCACCCTACCGTCTTGGCACCTGCGTGCCAACGCCATATCAAAGGTGTACGCACGAGCAAGAAGGAGCTACGCGACCATGGGTAAAACGGTTCTTACCTTCGGCGAGATCATGATGAGGCTATCGCCCAAAGACCACCTGCGCATTGAGCAGGCGACCGAGTTTGATGTCCGCTACGGCGGCGCCGAGGCAAACACCGCGCTTTCTCTGGCTTACCAAGGTGACAAGGCCGCTTACGTCTCCGTTGTCCCGGCCAACCGTCTGGGCGAGTGCGCGCTGCGCTCGCTGAAGGCCTACGGCGTCGACACAACGCGCGTCGTGCGTCAGGGCGACCGTCTTGGCTCCTATGTGTTTGAGGTCGGTGCCTCGCAGCGCGGCAACGGCTGCGTCTACGACCGCAAGTACTCTGCCATCAACATGGCCAAGCGCGACGTCTTTAACTGGGACGAGATCCTCAAGGGCATCGATGTCTTCTATTTCTCCGGCGTGACCCCCGCCGTCTCCGATGAGATGGCTGCCGCCTGCAAGGATGCCCTCACCGCCTGCCGCGCCAAGGGCATCACGACCGTGTGCGACGTGAATTATCGCGGCAAGATGTGGTCGCCCGAGAAGTCGCAGGCCACCATGAAGGAACTCCTGCCGCTCGTCGACATCTGCATCGCCAATGACGAGGACGCGCCTGCCGGCCTTGGCATGACCTGCGTCTCTGGCTCCCTTGCCCACGGCATCGAGGAGCGCGACACCTACGTCGAGATGGCCCGCCAGATCTGCGCCGAGTACGGCTGCAAGAAGGTCGCCTCGGTCGTCCGCAACATCTCCTGCGTCGAGCGCTCCATCTGGATGGGCATGCTCTTTGACGCCGAGAGCGGCGAGCACTGGTTCTCCCCTGCTCACGACGTGCACGTGCTCGAGGGCGTTGCCGCCGGAGACGCTTTCAACGCCGGCCTCGTCCATGCCCTCATCAACGACTTTGACCCGCAGGACGCCGTCAACTACGCGATTGCAGCCTCGATCCTCAAGCTCACCATCAAGGGCGATTCCAACTTGGTGACCGCTGACGAGATCGCCGCCGTGGCATCCGCCGCCGACGGTGGCACCCGCGTCGCGCGCTAGTCCGTCTCCATTCCGCGGGCCGCAGCTTTCCAATCCCATACCCCTGCGGCCCACTCCCCGATTCCTCCGGCCGGGCAAAACCACAAGTCCCATTCCGGTTTTGCCTGGCATTCCCTACACGACTGGTCGAGCAGCCGGTTTTGGAATTGCTTGAACCCCAAGCAGTGCCTCCGATAACCAATCCAAAATCGGCTCCTGACCAGCACATTTGGCAATCACGCGCCCATGCGCGCCACACATCGAAAGGAACATCATGTTCGATCAGTTCTACACCACACTTGA
>CAJMOL010000338.1 GCA_905215095.1 uncultured bacterium
TGGCAGCCGAGTACATCATGAGCGAGGGCAACGACAACGTCATCCTGTGCGAGCGCGGCATCCGCACCTTCGAGACCCGCACCCGCAACACCTTCGACCTCAACGCCGTGCCGGTGCTGCACCACCTGTCGCACCTGCCCGTCGTCGCCGACCCCAGCCACGCCACCGGCTACACCCGCTATGTCGAGCCCATGGCGCTCGCCGCGACCGCCTGCGGCGCCAACGGTCTGGAGATCGAGGTCCACGACGACCCGAGCCACGCTTGGTCCGACGGTGCTCAGGCCCTCACCCCCGACCAGTTCGACGACACCATGCGCCGCATCCGCGCCATCCGCGAGGTCGTCTGCCAAGAGACCGTTCAGGAGTAGCCCATGGGTACGGTGAGAAACGCACGCGTTAACCAGGGTGGCCCCAAGTGCGCCGGTATCGTGGGCCTGGGCCTCATCGGCGGTAGCTTTGCCCGCGGCTATGCGAAGGCGGGCGTCCGCGTGCTGGCCTGGGACCCTGACGATGACGTGATGACGGCCGCCAGCATGGGCACCGTCGCCGGCGAGCTCAACGACGAGACGCTCGGCGAATGCGACATCATCGTCCTGGCTTGCTACCCCGAGGCCTGCATCGAGTGGCTCGAGGCGCACGCCCAGGCACTCGCCGACGCCACCGACACCGAGGCCATCATGGGCCCCGTGGTGATCGACACCGTGGGCGTCAAGGGCATCGTGTGCGAGCGCGCCTTTGAGCTTGCCCGCGAGCACGGTTTTTACTTTGTGGGCGCGCACCCCATGGCGGGCACGCAGTTCTCGGGCTACGCGCATTCCCGCGCCGACCTGTTCCAGGGAGCACCGCTCGTGCTTGTACCGCCCGCGGTGAACGACGCACTTAAGCTGGAGCTTTTGGGCCAGGTGCGCGAGATGGTACGCCCCTTGGGCTTTGGCAAGTTCAGCGTGACCAGCGCAGCCGAGCACGACCGCGTCATCGCCTTTACGAGTCAGCTCGCGCACGTCGTCTCCAACGCCTATGTTAAGAGCCCGACCGCTCAGGTCCATCACGGCTTTTCGGCCGGCAGCTACCGCGATCTCACCCGTGTGGCGCACCTCAATCCGCAGATGTGGTCCGAGCTCATGATCGACGACGCCGATGCTCTCGCCTTCGAGATCGACCACCTGATCGACTCGCTCGGCGCCTACAGCCGCGCCCTTAAGGACCGCGACCAGCGCTATCTGGAGAACCTCCTTGCCGAGGGCGACCGCATCAAGCGCGCACTCGACGACGAGGCCTCCCACTAGACCACCTATCACGCCAGGTCGAAAGGACCATAGCTTATGGCGATTACCATCGATATCGACACTGCACGCCCCTACCAGGTGCATGTTGGCACGTTTTTGCTGGAGCAGACGGGACCGCTCGTGCGCGCCACTGCCGGCGGCACCAAGGCCGTCATCGTGACGGACACCAACGTGGGCCCGCTCTACCAGATGCCCGTTAAGCAGAGCCTTGAATCCGCAGGCTACGAGGTGAGCATCTGCACCTTCGAGGCCGGCGAAGCCCATAAGCGCGCCGAAACCTATGTTGCCATTTTGGAGTTTGTGGCCGAGCACGAGCTTTCGCGCTCCGACGTGATCGTGGCACTCGGCGGCGGCGTCGTGGGCGACGTGGCGGGCTTTGTGGCCGCCACCTACATGCGCGGCTGCAAGTTTGTGCAGATTCCCACAAGCCTGCTCGCCATGGTGGATTCGTCGGTCGGCGGCAAGACGGCCATCGACCTAGCTGCTGGCAAGAACTTGGCCGGCGCCTTTTGGCAGCCGAGCGTGGTCATCGCCGATGTGGGGTGCCTGGCAACCCTCACGCCCGAGCAGTTCGCCGACGGCTGCGGCGAGGTCGTCAAGCACGCCGTGATCGCCGACCCGGAGCTTTTCGCCGAGCTGGAGAAGACCCCGCTCACGCTGGAGCTGCTCAACCGCGATGTGGCCCGCGTAGCGCTCATCATCGCCCGCAAC
>CAJMOL010000339.1 GCA_905215095.1 uncultured bacterium
CGGCCGCTGCGGCGCGCCTGCCGCAGGTCGAGCCCTCGGCACCGACGCACGTCATCGGTCGCAACACGCGTGAGGCCATGCGCTCGGGCGTGGTCTTGGGCGAGGTGGCCCGCATCGACGGCATGCTCGACATGGTGCTTGCCGAGATGCGCGCGACCAAGGCCGCGGGGGAGGGCGACGTGCCCATAGTCATTACCGGCGACGATGCCGAGGCGCTTGCGTCGCTGGTCGGTCATAGTCTGACGGTCGACGACGCGCTGACGTTGCGGGGTCTCGCCGAGCTCTACCACATCAACCAAAAGCCCCGCCGCGCGTAGCGATGGGGGCGATGGGACAAAAACGTCTCCACCTTCCACCTGCTACAATGGGTCAAACTATTGCGATTTCGGAGGTGTCTGCCATGTCGGACGATCTTCATCAAACTGCGTCGGGCAAGCGCCGCGACGTTATTAGCTGGGATGAGTTCTTTATGAGCGTGGCCATCGCCGCGCAGCGCCGCAGTAAGGACCCCAACACGCAGGTGGGCGCGTGCATCGCCAACACCAACCACCGCATCCTTTCGGTGGGCTACAACGGTACGCCCTCGGCACTCAACGACGACTTTTTCCCGTGGGGCACGAGCGACGACCCGTTGCAGGATAAGCACAACTACGTGGTGCATGCCGAGGCCAACGCCGTGCTCAACTACCGCGGCTCGCTCAAAGACCTTGAGGGTTCCACGGTCTACGTTACGCTGTTCCCGTGCCACGACTGCGCCAAGATCCTGGCGCAGGTGGGCGTGGGCGAGGTCGTCTACCTGGACAACAAGTATGCCGATACCGACGACGGCCGTATCAGCCGCCGCATTCTCGACTCCTGCGGCATCAGCTACCGCCAGGTCATCGTCGATGTTCAGATTGGTACCGGGGGACAGGCTCGACAGTAATATGCGTTGTCGCTATCTGACGACGAACGCAGCTCAAAGAGCCCCGTCCCAAATTGACTACTCGTGAAAGTCGCGTCTGCGCGCATGGACGGCTCGTGAGCGGGTACATGGCTGTAGTAACATAGCTTCTGTCCGCGGGCGTGCCCGCGTTATTGTGAGAAAGGAGCCCCTGTGGCTGTTAACGAAGAGCTGCTTAAGAAGGTTCTTGAAGAGATTCGCCCCAACCTGCAGGCCGATGGCGGCGATATGGAGTATGTGGGCGTTGACGACGAGGGCGTCGTCAAACTGGAACTGCAGGGCGCCTGCGCCGGCTGCCCTATGAGTGCACTGACTCTGTCCATGGGTATCGAGCGCATCCTGAAGGAGCATGTGCCCGGCGTTACCCGCGTTGAGCAGGTCAATGCTTCCGGCGAGGCCGAGGACCTGTACGACGAGTACGCGCCGTTCTAAGATGCGAAAGCTGCGGACGGCATACTCCGCATAGACGTTACGCCCAAATATGCGGCTGCGAGCGCAAGGCCCGCGGCCGCATTTGTATGTAGGGAGTAGGAGGGTCGACATGCTCAACGACTTCTACCATATGCTTGATCCTGTCGCGATCTCGGCGGGCCCCATCACCATCTACTGGTACGGCCTGGCCTACGTGGTTGGCGCTCTGCTCACGGCGGTCGTCATGTACCGCACGCAGCGTCGCTGGGGCTTTAACATCACGATTGATGACCTGACGAGTGTCGTGGTCGGCGTGGTCTTTGGCCTCATTATCGGTGCGCGCCTGTTCTACGTCGTCTTTTACGGTGATGGCTACTACTGGGCGCACCCGCTCGAGATCTTTGCCACCAACGAGGGCGGCATGAGCTTCCATGGCGGCCTGGTGGGCGGCATTATCGGCGGCGTGCTCGTGTGCCGCATGTACAAGCTCGACGCCTGGACCATCGCCGACCTTGCCGTTATCGGTGCTCCGCTGGCCTTATGTCTGGGACGCTGCGCCAACTTTGTCAACGGCGAGCTGTGGGGCAAGCCGACCGATCTGCCCTGGGGTGTGGTCTTTGGCGGCACCGCGGGCGATA
>CAJMOL010000340.1 GCA_905215095.1 uncultured bacterium
GCGGACGATCTCCTGCTCACCAGCAATGGTGAGGGCCTGCTGTTGAGCATCGGCGATGATGGAATCGGCCTGAGCGGCGGCGGAAGCCATAAGCTCCTCGCGCTCCTTGAGGATACGGCGGGACTTCTGCCATTCCTCGGGATAGCTCATGCGGATCTCGTCGAGGATGTTAAAGAAGACGTCGGCGTCGATAACCTTCATCTGGGCGTTCTTGCCGAACGGCGTCTTAGCCTCTTCGATGAGCCCCTCGAGCTCGTCGACAAGACTCACGATCCTGTCGCCAGGAAAATTCTCGCCCGGCATCCGGTCTCCTTTCATAGGTAACATATCATCGTGTTAGTTTACCACATGCCACCAGGCATTAAAAAACGTCACGAAAAGCGATGTTTGAGCGCCTTGACCACATTGGGCGGAACAAAATTAGAGACGTCGCTACCGAGCGAGGCAATCTGGCGAACCACCGAGCTCGAGATATAGCCGTACTGCGGCGCACTCATGACAAAGATAGACTCCAGCTCGTTATCCAGGCGGTAGTTGAGGTCGGCCTGCTGCAGCTCGTACTCAAAGTCGGTCATGGCACGCAGGCCCTTGACCACGGCTCCTGCTCCCTGTTCGCGGGCAAAATCGACCAAGAGCCCGGTGAAGGGCAGCACCTCGACGCCGTCAATATCACCGAGCGCCTCACGGGCCAGCGCCACGCGCTCGTCGAGCATAAACGTGGTGCCGACGCCGTTTTTGCCCTGCGACTCGGCGACGGCCACGATCACGCTGGGAAAAATGCGGCGGGCGCGGCGGATGACGTCGATATGGCCAAACGTGATGGGATCGAAGGTGCCCGGGACGATTACGCGGTTAATGGTGTCACTCATGGGCATCCTCCGTGGGTGCGTCGCTATCGTTGCCATCATCCTCGCCGTTGCCAACCCAGCGAAGCAAGTCAACCGAGGTTATGCCGTAACGCTTCTCGCGCACGGTCTCAAAACCGGTCGGATGAGCGCCCGTATCGGCCGCGGCGTGCTCAAAGAGCGCGTAGGCGCCCTGCGCCAGCAAGCCTTGCTGAGCTAGGTTTTGCAGCAGCTCCTCGACCGGCTCGGCGCCAAAAGCATAGGGCGGGTCGAGCAGGACCAGGTCAAAGGGACCGCCCGGCGCGCGGCCGCGCGAAGCGCTTGCCAGCACGTCACCCGTCACCACGCGCCAACGCGCACGGTCGCGGCAGAGCGATTCGATATTCTTGGTAATCAGACGAGCAGCGTTGCAATCGATCTCGAACGTGGTGAGCGAGCGGGCACCACGCGAGAGCATCTCGATGCCCAAGGCGCCGGAGCCGCCAAAGGCATCCAGCACGCAGACCTCGTCCAGATCGAAGTCGAATGCCGACATGACCATAGATGCGCACGCCTCGCGCACGCGATCAGTCGTGGGGCGGGTGACATCGCGACCACGGGGCTCCTCGATCTTACGACCGCGCCATTCGCCGCCGATGATTCTCATCCTCCGCTGACCTCCTTAAAGATGTGTCGATACCGCATGGCGACCGCATCGCGTAGAGGGCGCGTCGCCACAGAGTCAAGGTTGCAAGCATACCGCAAGAGCTCGACCGCGTCCAAATGGGCCCACTCGATCAATTCCTCGTCGGCATCAAGGTCAACAAAGCGCAAGGTCACGCCGCCATGCTGGCGGTAACCCAGGATTTCGCCCTCGTGGCGCAGACGCAGGTCCATCTGGGCGAGCGTAAAGCCGTCCGAGGTCTTCTCGAGCGACTGGAGGCGGTCTTGTGCCGTCGACGCGCCGCCGTTGCCCTTGGAGTGCGTCATGACCAGGCACGTTCCCGACACGCTGCCGCGGCCTACGCGCCCGCGCAGCTGGTGCAAGGCCGCCAAACCAAAGCGCTCGCCGTTCTCGATGACCATGACGGTGGCGTTGGGCACGTCAACGCCCACCTCGACCACCGTGGTCGAGACGAGCACATCGATCTCGCCACGCTTA
>CAJMOL010000341.1 GCA_905215095.1 uncultured bacterium
GCACATGGATACAAACTGTTGATCAGCCTTGCTCATTGACCCTCCTGTCAGTCGCCTACAAGCGAGATTCATTGTAGCCCAGGCACACGCGGCCCCACAGCCCAAACATAAGCCCTCATTTTCTGACATATGCCAAAAATGCCTTGCTCTGCAGCGCACACGCGTTATTCTATTGTTGACATATGTCAGATAAGGAGTGCGCATGGCAGGAAGACGCGAAAAATTGCGCCGTGTTGGGATCATCCCCGAATATCGCGGTTTTACCCCCGATGGCCTGGCGAGCGGAGACGCTATCGATATGACAGTCGACGAGCTCGAGGTCCTGCGCCTATGCGACCTGGAAGGCCTCAATCAGGAGGCAGTCGCGCAGCAGATGGGCATCGCGCGCGCCACGGTGGCGGCAATTAGCAGCCGCGCGCATCGCAAGGTGGCAAACGCGCTGGTCAACGGACGGGCGATCGTCATCGAAGGCGGTAACATCGCATACTCCCCCATTACCACGACAACGGCCGCATGGCCAGCAAAGGAGGTCGACACCATGAGGGTGGCAACCACGTACGACAACGGCAACATCTTTATGCACTTTGGCCGCAGCGAGCAGTTCAAGATCTACGACATCCAGGACGGCAAGGTGCTCAACGAGCAGGTCGTAGGCAGCGGCGGCACCGGCCACGGTGCCCTTGCGAGCCTGCTCGCCAACGGCGGCGTGGACACGCTCATCTGCGGCGGCATCGGCGGTGGCGCTATCAACGCGCTTGCCCAAGCCGGCATCACGGTATACGCAGGAGCCCAGGGCAGCTGCGACGCTTGCGTCGAGGCCCTTATCGCCGGCACGCTCGCACAGAACGGCGAGGCCACGTGCGGCTGCCACGGCCATGACCACGAACATGCCCACGAGCATGGCGACTCCTGCAGCTGCCACGGCCATCACGAGCACGAGGACCACGAGGGCTGCGGCTGCCACTAACGGCACGGCACTGCGAGCTCGAGGCGCGACGCTAAGCGCAACCCAACAATCAAAGCCAACAACAAAGGCCACCCGGTAACTTCCGAGTGGCCTTTGCCATATCAAGCTGGAATTACAGCCCTATTTCTTATTGCGCATCTGCGCTTCCATCTGGCGCAGCAGCTCCATATCGGACTTGGGACCGCCCGTACCCAGGCCGCCCATGCCGCCCAGACCCATAGCGTCCAGGCCAGGGATATTGGGCATGCGCATCTTCTTGCCCTTCCTACCCTTTTTGCCCTTCTTGCCGCCGGCCTGTGCCTGATTGGCTATCGTGCGCATGCGGCCCATCATCTTATTCATCTCGCCCCACTGCTTTATAAGGCTGTTGACTTCGGTGGGGGTTACGCCGGCGCCCTTGGCGATACGCGCGCGACGCTGACCGTTGATGATGGAGGGACGCAGGCGCTCCTCCTTGGTCATCGACATGATGATGGCCTCGTTCTTATCGAAGATGCCCTCATCCAGGTTGCCGCCCATCTGGTTGAGCGCACGCTGTCCGCCGGGGAGCATGCCCAGGATACCCTTCATGCCGCCCATCTTCTTGACGGCCTTCATCTGGTCGAGCATGTCGTTCATGGTGAAGCCCTCGCGCAGCATTCGCTCGGCAGCCTCGAGCTGCTCGGCGTCGGCCGCCTCCTGGGCCTTCTCGATAATGCCGACAACGTCGCCCATGCCAAGAATGCGCTTGGCCATACGATCGGGATAGAACGGCTCCAGCGAATCGGGCTTCTCGCCCATGCTCACAAACTTGATGGGCTTGCCGGTCACCTGACGCACCGAAAGCGCGCCACCGCCACGGGCATCGCCGTCGAGCTTGGAGATGATCACGCCGTCAAAGTCGGTGCGCTCGGCGAAGGTCGAGACGACGTTGACGATATCCTGACCGGTCATGGCATCGACAACCATCAGCACCTGATCGGGCTTGACGGCCTTCTTGATGTCCACGGCCTCCTGCATCATCTGCTCGTCGAT
>CAJMOL010000342.1 GCA_905215095.1 uncultured bacterium
ACGCCGAAAAACACGGCGCAAACTCGATTGGTGTTAATTGCTGTTCGCTTGCGGCCGCGAACGCGGCGGTGCCCAGGATGGTTGCATCGGCGACTACTCCCGTCACGGTGCGTCCCAACGTAGGCGATCCGGTCCAGACTCAGGATGGCCCCGTATGGCACGAGAATCCCGAAGCTTTCGCGCGCGCATGCATCGAATGGAGACATGCCGGTGCCGCAATGGTGGGCAGTTGCTGCGGAACCACGGCAATCACTACGGCAGCGATGGCCGAGGCGCTCGATATATAAAGGGCAAAACCGCTCCATACGGGGCGGTTTTTTTATTGCTTGCATGTCCTCGGCAGCATTTGCCCAAATGGTGAATGCTGGTGCCGGCAGGTTGCCGAGTGCATGTTGCGGGTATACCGCATGCGTACCATGATTCAAACACTGTGAGGTGTCTGCGCGTGTGCGCGATAATTCATTTTGGAACTGACGGTTGGCGCGCCCGCGTCGACGACGACTTTACCGCCGACAACGTTGCCCGCATTGCCGATGCCGTCGGCGAGTTGTGGCAAAAGACCAATCCCGGCAAAACAGTCTATATAGGGTTCGACACCCGGCCTCTGGCGCGCGTGTTCGCTGAGCTTGCGGCGGGTGTGCTAGCAGCGCACGGGCTAGACGCCGTGCTCGCTTCGCGACCTGTTCCGACCCCTGCCCTTACGTGGGCGGCGGCTTATGACGGTGAGGCGTGCGGCGCGCTCATGGTGACGGGGTCCCATCATCCGCAGGGGTATCTGTGCCTTAAACTACGCATGGGAGATGGCTCGACGGCCAATCAGGATGTCATCGAAGAGCTTGAAGAGACCATGGCCCCCGAGCCGATGGGGATCGAGGAAAGCTATCGCACCGCGGATATTATTCCTGACTATATGCAGGCGGTGGCGTCGTTTGTCGATGCCGAGGCCATTCGAGCCGCTCACCTGCGTGTGGTGGTTGACCCCATGGGCGGCGCGGCCCAGGGATATCTTGCCGACCTGCTGCGGGAGCTAGGCGTCGAGGTGCACGAGATTCATGCCGGAGAGTCGTCCGATCAAGAGGACATTTGCCCCGACCCTGTTGAGCCATGGGTGGACGCTTGCGAGCGTGCAGTTGTCGAGGACGGGGCGTGCGCGGGCCTGGTGACCGACGGCGATGCCGATCGTATTGGCGCGGTCGACGAACGCGGTAGATATATACATCCGCATCAAATCATGGCGCTTGTTTTGGGCGACCTCGTTCAATTCCGCAATTTGGAGGGGCGTGTCGTCGTCAATCTCTCGTGCTCGACACTCGTACGCCGCATTGCTGAGGCGCTTGGCTGTCGCGTGACCGTTAAGCCGGTCGGTTTCAAATATATAGCTGCAGAGATGAAGAAGGGCGGCGTCCTCATGGGAGGCGAGGAGGCCGGCGGCATCGGCATCGCCGCGCATATGCCCGAGCGCGATGGCATCCTCTCCTGTCTGATTCTGTGTGAGCTTATGGCAAAGACGGACGTGCCTTTGGGCGTTCTGGTCGACCAACTCGAGGACAGTTTTGGTAAGACGAGTTACGGTCGACGCGATTTGCGCCTTGAGGCCGAAGATGCCGAAACGTTACGAACCCTGCTGCCGGGCGTAAACCCCAAGTCGATTTGTGGCAAGGTGCCGCAAAACGTTAGTCATATGGATGGCTTGCGTTTGGCATTCGAGGATGACACGTGGCTGCTGGTCCGTCCTAGCGGGACCGAACCAGTGGTGCGCGTCTACGCCGAGGGGTTCTCGGTGGAAGAACGTGATGAGTTGCTCGATGCTGGCTGTGCTTTAGCTAGGGGGACGTATCCGCTTTAACCATGAGACTGCCTTATATAAAGGGATGCTCGGCGAGCGGTAGTTAACGGCTGGCAAACGTTAGTCGGATCACAAAATGTGTAGGAAATGTGTACGCCCAGATTCCCGCCCCCGGCGGCCC
>CAJMOL010000343.1 GCA_905215095.1 uncultured bacterium
GCTCTTATCGCCCCGCCAGGATGGCGATGCGGGGCAACACCTATACTCGCAGGACGGCGCTTTCTGCCCTATAGTGTTTGGTGAGCAATATCGTTCAATTTTGAAACACTCGGTCGTGCGACCGCCGGCGGTTGCACGTCGCTGCAGACAGGGGCAAATCATGGATAGCGATGCCAAGCTGAACATCTTGACCGATGCCCTGGCTGCTGCCGGGGCATCGGCATTGGCAATCGATGCGCGTGGGGACGTCGCGATCTCGACCATGAATGACGCGGCGCTTGAGCGGGGTGTGGCGACTTTTGTCGCTGAGCGCCTCGACCGTATAGGAGACGGCGCGCGTCTGGTTATGGGGCGTGAGGGTACGCGCCTGAGCCTGACCGTTCGCCCCACCGACAAAGAGGGCGGGGGGCTTTGGGTCGTCGTGGTCCGCGAGGTGCGCGGTGCCGCGGCGCATGCGGGCATCGAGTGGCTCAACGCCGACGAAGTTGAGGCCCGCTACGAATCGAGCGCGTACGGCATCGTTGAGGGGGCGGCCTCGGTGGCTGCGCCGGTTGCCGAGAGCTACGCGCGCGGTGTGCCCCTTATGCTCGAGGGCGAGCTGGGAGCGGGTCAGGTCGAGATCGCCAAGCGCCTCTATCTGGACGGTCCTTTTGCCGATCAGCCCTTTGTTTCCGTTGCGCTCGATGAGCTCACCGAGCGCGGTTGGCGCCATGTGCTCAAAAGCGCCGAATCGCCGTTGTTCCAAACGGGGCTGACCCTTTGCATTGAGGGCTGGAACGCGGTTGTCCCCCAGCGCCTCCGCGAGCTGGTCTCCACGATGACCGACACCGCGTTGGCGACGCGCTGCCATGTGGTGCTGACAGCGAATGACATGCCGGGCGGCGGCGAAAGTGATCAAGCCGCCTTTGTGACCGAGCGTTTCGCCTGTGCGGTGAGCGTGGCGCCGGCAATCGCCGAGCAGGGAGCCGCGTCGACGAAGGTTGCGCGCTATTTGGAATATCTCGCTGACGCATTTGGGACGGCAGCGCCCACACTGTCTGCCGCGGCGACGAAGACGCTCGATGCTTACCACTGGCCGCGCAATTATCTGCAGCTCCGCGAGGTCTCGGAACGACTGTATATATTGGTGGGGGCGGGCACGGTGGACCGCGCTGTGGCGGAGGAAGTGCTCGCCCAAGAGGACGTGATTAAGACCGCAACCTTTGGCGCCCCGACGCTCGAAAGTGACCTGTATATCCTGCGACCGCTGGCCGATACCGAGCGAGATGTCGCGCATCTGGTTGTAGGCCACCTCCACGGCAACCGAACCCGTGCGGCGGAGGTGCTGGGCATAAGCCGTACAACGCTGTGGCGCTTGCTGAAGGACGATGACCGTTGAGCGAGGCGCCCGTGACCGCGCGCGACGCGTGTGCTACAGTCCAAAGCGTTATTGTTTCGATTTGGTTACGGCGTGCGAGGGCATATGGCTGAGACTTCAAAACCGAGCTGCAGAAGGCGGAGTGCCGCGCCGGTCAACCGACGCACGACATCGGTGACGTGGGGTAAACACGCCTCGGGGTTTGATGGCTCGTTCAAGCGCACTAAATACGGCTATCCTTCGGCAAGCGCCCGCTTGGCAATGCAGGCAGAGTCCTCACTGTGGGGCCGCAAACGCGTGGTGGGCTCAAAGCTCAAGCACGACGGAACGCTCGGTTATATTAGCCGCGGGGCGGCTCGCCGCAGCGGACTCAATCCGGCTGGTTGGCACCGTTATGTTCCGATCGCGGTCGTCGTTGCAGTGATCGTCATCGCACTCGCTGCGCTTGGCTACGCCGGCGGTGGCGCCAACTTGGACGCAGTGTTTAAATCGCCCGAGCTCGCGCATGCAGGCACAGAAGTTGTCGAGGGCGCTCAGACCCAGACGGGCGTCGCGCCCCAGCGCGGTATCGTTGCGGCGGCCACCACTATTGCAGATGCTCAAAA
>CAJMOL010000344.1 GCA_905215095.1 uncultured bacterium
AGAAGCAACGCCTGTGCATCGCGCGCACGCTGCTCAAGCATCCGCGCGTGCTCATTTTTGATGACTCCACCAGCGCGGTCGATATGGCGACCGACGCAAAGATTCGCGAGCACATCGCTCGGATTTCCGATACGACCGTGCTCATCATCGCCCAGCGCATCGCGAGCGTCATGGATGCCGATCGCATTGTGGTGCTGGACGACGGTCGTGTCCACGACGTGGGCACGCACGAGGAACTGCTGGCGGGCGACAACATATACCAGGAGATTTACGCCTCGCAGATGGAGTTTGCGGGGAACGCGGACGCCGGCGATGGCAACGATGGTGGCTGCGCGAATGATCCGTTTTCCTCCGTCGCATGCGGATCACCCTTGGAAGGGGGTGAGCGCCATGCCTAAGACCGCAGCCCAAGCACGTCCGGCCGACCTCAAGCGCACTGTACGCCGCTTGCTCTCCTACATGGGGCATGCCAAGTTCTCGTTGCTCGCGGTGGGCGTGCTCGCCTCCGTCGCCGCCATCGCGAGCCTCGCCGGCACCTACATGGTGCGCCCCATCGTTAACGGTTTGGCCGCGGGCTGGGAGGAACTGCTCGCCAAGCAGGTCATCCTGACGGCGATCATCTACGCCGCGGGCGTGCTCTCGGCCCTGGGCTACTCGCAGATTATGGTGCGCGCGGCCCAACGCGTGGTGTCCGATATTCGCCGCGACCTGTTTGCGCACATCCAGACGCTGCCGCTCAGTTATTTTGACAGCACGCGCTCGGGCGACATCATGAGTTTTTTCACCAATGACGTCGACACCGTCTCCGAGGCGCTTAACAACAGCTTTGCCAACGTGATTCAGGCCGCCATTCAGGTTGTGGGCACCACGGCCATGCTCATCATCCTTAACTGGCAGCTCACGATTATCACGCTCGTGTGCGATGCGGCCATTGTGCTGTATGCGCGCTACTCGGGTGCGCGCTCTAAGCGTTTCTTTGCCGCCCAGCAGGCATCGCTTGGCGACCTGGACGGATATATCGAAGAGATGGTCTCGGGCCAAAAGGTCATCAAGGTCTTTAACCGCGAGGCAGCGAATGTCGCCGGCTTCACCTGCCGCAACGACGAGCTTCGCCGCACCGGCACCGCCGCCGTGAGCTATGCCAACTCCATGGTGCCCATGACCGTCGTGATTGGCTACGTCAACTATGCCATCGTCGCCGTGGCGGGCGGCATGCTCTGCATCAAGGGCCTGGCCGACGTGGGCGCGCTTGCAAGCTACCTGGTCTTTGTGCGCCAGGCCGCCATGCCCATCAACCAGTTTACGCAGCTGGGTAATTTCTTGCTTAACGCACTGGCCGGTGCCGAGCGCCTGTTTGCGGCTATGGACCTTAAGCCCGAGGTGGACGAGGGCTGCGTGGAGCTGGTGCAGACGGGCGACGCCGCGTGGGCGTGGAAGATTCCCGAGGGCCAGGGCGTGGGCGCGTACGGGCATTTGCATGATGTGGCAGCCGTTGATGAGTCGGGCCGCGCGGTGGCCGCCGACGGCACCGAGCTTACGTGCGGCTTGGTTCTGCTTGCCGGCGACGTGCGCTTCCACGCCGTGGACTTTTCCTACGTGCCGGGCACCCGTGTGCTCACGGATCTCAACCTGTTTGCCAAGCCAGGGCAAAAGATCGCGTTTGTGGGCTCGACGGGCGCCGGAAAGACGACCATCACCAACCTCATCAACCGCTTCTACGAGGTCGATGACGGCGAGATCACGTACGACGGCATCGACGTCAAGCACATTGCCAAGGCCAGCCTGCGCGGGTCGCTCGGCATTGTGCTGCAGGACACGCACCTGTTTAGCGGCACCATTGCGCAGAACATCCGCTTTGGCAAGCTCGACGCGACCGACGAGGAGGTGCGCGCCGCTGCCGAGGCAGCCTGCGCGGATTCGTTTATCCGCCGCATGCCTCAGGGCTATGACA
>CAJMOL010000345.1 GCA_905215095.1 uncultured bacterium
CTCGTGGACCTTCGCAAGGCACCGGTCGAGGGCGCAGCTGGTGTTCACCGCGCCGTAGTAGGCGGGCATGACCTGCCCCTCCTTCACGATATTCATTTCCCGGAGCTTGAAGGGATCCATATGAAGCTTTGCGGCCAGCTCGTTGACGGCGGATTCCACCGCAAACAGGCCCTGGGTCGCGCCGTAGCCGCGGTATGCGCCCGCCGACATATGGTTGGTATAGACCACATCATAGGTAAAGCGGAAAGCCTCAGCGTTGCTATAGAGCGGGATGGATTTATGTCCCGAAAGGCCCACCGTCGTGGGGCCGTGCTCGCCATAAGCGCCGGTGTTGGAGAGGGTGTAGAGGTCGAGGCCCCGGATGCGGCCATCCTTGTTGGCGCCGAGGCGAAGATGGATCTCCATCTCATGGCGGGGCGTGGAGGCGATCTGGCTCTCCTCCCGGGTAAAGATGAGCTTTGAGGGCTTCCTGGTCTTCCAGGTCACGAAGGCCGGGTAGACCTCGCAGACAGCCGTCTGCTTCGCGCCGAAGCCGCCGCCGATGCGCGGCTTAATGACTTGCACCTGCGACTGCGGAATGTCGAGCGACTGCGCGACCATGCGGCGCACGTGGAAGGGCACCTGCGTAGAGGTGGTTACCGAGATGCGGCCGAACGCGTCGGTCGTCGCGAAGGCACGGAAGGTCTCCATGGGTGCGGTCTGCGTGGCCTGGCTGGTGTAGGTGCGGGTGAAGACGATGTCGCTCTGGGCGAACGCCTCGTCAAGGTTGCCAAAATCGCTGGTACCGCTGCACACCAGGTTGCGCGGAACGTCGCCGCCCTGCGGGAACATAAAGGTCACGTCGCCCTCGGGGTGGACCACGATGTCGTTATCGAGTGCCTGGGTAAAGTCGAGCAGCGGCTCGAGCACCTCGTAGTCGACCTTGATGAGCTTGAGCGCCTTGTCGGCAGCCTCCTCGGTCTCGGCGGCGACGATCGCCACCTCTTCGTTTTGGTAACGGACGAGGTTCTCGAGAATCAGGCGGTCGTAGGGACTCGGCTGCGGATAGCTCTGGCCGGCGATGGTAAAGCGGCGCTGGGGCACGTCCTCGTAGGTGTAGACGCCCACGACGCCGGGCACCTTCAGGGCGCGCGACGTATCGATGGAGCGAATCTTGGCGCGCGCATACGGGCTGCGCTTGAGCTTAACGATGAGCGCGCCGGCGGGCACCATGTCGCCCGTGTAGACGGGACGACCCTCGAGCAGCGCCTTCGAGTCCTTCTTGGGCTGCTTGTGGGTAATCTGCTTGTAGGAGACGCCGTCGCAGCTGGTGTCGTTGACGGGCAGCTCGGGCATCTCAAAGCCCACCTGCACGCCGGACTCGTTGAGGAAGCGCACGATGGCGCGCAGCTGGCTCTCGTAGCCGCTGCAACGGCAGAGGTTGCCGGCCAGCTGGCGCGAGAGCTCCTCGCGCGTGGCGACGAGGCTCGGGTCCTCCTTGGCGGCGCGGGCGAGCGCCAGCACGTTCATGATAAGGCCGGGGGCGCAAAAACCGCACTGCTCGGCGCCTTCGGCAGCCATTGCGCGGGCGAGCGCCTCGGACTCGGCCTTAAGGCCCTCGAGCGTGGTGATGGAGCGGCCCTCAACACGGGCGGCGGGAACCGAGCAGCTGAGCACCGGAGCCACACCGTGCACAGGCCGCAGTTGGTGGTTTCGCAGGCACAGCGCACCGACGCGCAACCCTGCTCGCGCAGCAACGCAAAGAGCATGGTGTCGGGGGCAATCTGAACCTTGACCTTGCGGCCGTTGAGCGTAAAGGAAAGATCGATGAGTTTGGCAGCCATTAGCGCACCTCGCTAGAATCGACGCCGGGCACGCGGCGGCAGGAATACTCGTCCGTGGCGAACTTGGGGATCTGCACG
>CAJMOL010000346.1 GCA_905215095.1 uncultured bacterium
CGCACCGAGGTTGCCGTGGCCCAGACCGACCTTGCGGTCCTCGGCGACGGAGCCGGGAACGGTGAAGGCCTGGATGCCCTCGCCGATGATGGCGGCAGCCTCAGAAGCGGACTTGGCGCCACGCTTGACAGCGAGAGCGCAGCCGAGGGTGTAGGCCCACTCAGCGTTCTGGAAGGCGATGGACTGGGTGTTGTTGACGATCTCACGCGGGTTGAAGCCCTTGTCGGTGCAGATCTGCAGAGCTTCCTCGAGGGAGGCGATGCCGTTGTCGGCGAGGCACTTGTTGATCTTGTCAGCGCGGCGCTCGTAACCTTCGAACGTAACAGTCATAGTTATTTCCCTCCCTTTCTACTCGTGAACCGGGAACACGCTGGCGACGGAGTGAGTCTCCTCGTCGGTGCGCGGGTCGATGTACTTGGCAGCGTTCTCCCACTGACCATAGTGGCCCATAGCGCCAGCGATGGCCTCCTCGGGGGTCTTGCCGGCCTTGACGGCGTCGGTGAACTTACCGAGGTTCAGGAACTCGAACGCGATGATCTCGTTCTTGTCGTTGAGAGCCATGCGGGTGACGTAGCCCTGAGCGAGCTCGAGGTAACGAGCGCCCTTGGCCTTGGTGCCGAACATGGTGCCGACCTGAGAGCGAAGGCCCTTACCGAGGTCGTCGAGGGAGGCGCCCACGGGCAGGCCGCCCTCGGAGAATGCGGTCTGGCTGCGGCCGTAAACGATCTGCAGGAAGATCTCGCGCATTGCAACGTTGATGGCGTCGCAGACGAGGTCGGTGTTGAGGGCCTCGAGGATGGTCTTACCGGGAAGGATCTCGGAAGCCATGGCGGCAGAGTGGGTCATGCCCGAGCAGCCGATGGTCTCAACGAGGGCCTCCTCGATGATGCCGTCCTTGACGTTCAGCGTGAGCTTGCAGGCGCCCTGCTGAGGTGCGCACCAACCCACACCGTGCGTAAGACCGGAGATGTCGGAAATCTCCTTAGCCTGGACCCACTTGCCCTCCTCGGGGATGGGTGCGGGGCCGTGGTATGCACCCTTGGCAACGGGGCACATGTTCTCCACTTCCTGTGAGTACTGCATGCCTCTCCTCTCTATCGTGTTGGCGTCCCGTCTGGGGGTCGTGGCTGGCGATTGCCGGGCGACCCTTCGAAAGGGACATGACATGCAGCCCCTATAATACCGCGAAATGCACGGAATATTCGGCGAACGGCTCAGTTTTCGTAGCGAGAAGCGCGGAACTTTCAATTGAAGCGATTTAACAAAGTTGTTTACGGCTGCGTGGTTCGTTGAAGGGGATCGGTTCTGTTCAAGCTTTTGACTATGTCGCGTTGTCTGACCTGTAGCTATGATGCCGTTCGCCGCCTGTATACTGCCTTTTGCCGTGTGGCGTAGTTGTTTTGCGTGAATGTTTTGATGGCACGCTTCAATCGTGCTGTATTGGATGGCAAGCAGATCCCGGCGAAGGGAGCGTCATGCAGCGCGTTTGGAGAACGGTTACCGGCTTTTATCATGTCTGTGCCCGCGGTATAGGCAAGCAACTGATCTTTGAGACCGATGACGACCGCTGGGAGTTTCTGGAACTGATGCGCGACTGCTGCCGGGAGGCGGGGGTGACAATCGTGGCGTGGTGCCTTATGGACGACCACGTGGATCTGGTGCTTTTGGATTATGAGGACGAAATGAGCGCAGCCATGCAGCGGTTGCTGCTGACGTATGCCCGTCGGTTCAATAAACGTACCGGGCGCACGGGCTGCCTGTTTCGTGAGCGTTTTGAGCGTCGCTCGCTCGATACCGACTGGCAGGTGATGGAGGCTATTCGCTCCGTACATGCCAATCCGCAGGAGGCGGGTATTGCTCTGATCGAGCGCTATCCATGGAGCAGCTTTGC
>CAJMOL010000347.1 GCA_905215095.1 uncultured bacterium
AATCCTGGTCTAACAGAGCCTTAAAAAATCATTGCGGGGGAGGAGCTGTTGATGAGGTCGTTGTTATTGCACGCTTGCTGTGCGCCGTGTTCGCTCGAGCCGGTTCGCCTGCTGCGCGAGGAGGGGTTTGAGCCCACGATTTGTTGGACCAACCCCAATATTCAACCGCGCGATGAATGGCAGCGCCGCTTGGACGAGCTGCGCCGGTGGTGTGCCGATGGCGACATCGAGCTTATCGAGGCGGGGGAGGACCGCGAGCGCTGGGAGGCCGGTGTGGCCCCGTTGGGCGCCGATCGACCCCGCCGCTGTCGTGCATGCTATGCCCTGCGTCTGGCCGAGGCATGCCGTGTGGCCCAGGAGCACGGGTTTGAATATGTGGGCACGACGCTCGCCGTTTCGCCGTATCAGCTGTTCGAAACCTGCAATGATGTGCTGGAGCGTCTGGCTGCCGCCCGCGACCTCACTCCGGTCATTCGCGATTTTCGCCCGTATTACCCCGAAGCGACACGCCGTTCGCGCGAGCTGGGCATGTATCGGCAGAACTACTGTGGTTGCCGCTTCTCTGCTGTCGAGGCGGCCATGGACCGCGCCCGCATTCGCGACGAGCGCAAAGCGTCCAAAAAGTAGTTCTTTTGGGCTGGCGGCCTGCTAGGATGTAGAGCGGACTTTAGCTATATAAGGAGTATCCGACGTGTCTATGCGTACCGATGATTTTGATTACAACCTTCCTGAGGAACTGATCGCCCAGGCTCCTGCCGAGCCGCGCGATTCCTGCCGCCTGCTGGTGGTGGATCGCAAGGGCACCCACGCTGGAACGCCGCTGGAGCATGGCGGTACCGTCGAGCACCGCATCTTCCGCGACATCATCGACTATATCGAGCCGGGCGACGTGCTCGTCATCAACAAGACGCGCGTGATGCCGGCCCGTCTTATCGGTCGCAAGACGGGCTCGGGCGGCGTGGTCGAGACGCTGCTGCTCAAGCGCCGCGAGGATGTTGACCCGCTGGGTCATGTTTGGGAGTGCCTGGTCAAGCCGGGTAAGCGCCTGAAGCCCGGTGCTCAGATTGAGTATCGTGCCGGTGGCGCTCATGCGCCCGAGGGGGCTCCCGTGGTGCTGACGGCCGAGGTCATCGACTTTGTCACTGATAGCCGCGGTGGCCGTCTGGTGCGCTTTGAGCCGGCCGGCTGCAATGCTGCCGGCGAGCCGCGCACGCTCGACGAGGCCATTCACGCCGCCGGTCACGTGCCGCTGCCGCCCTACATTACACACCAGCTGAAGGATAAAAACCGTTATCAGACCGTTTACGCAAAGTATGAAGGATCCGCAGCCGCACCGACAGCTGGACTTCATTTTACAAAAGAACTGTTAAAACAGATTGAAGATATGGGCGTAAATATCGCCCGCGTAACTCTCCATGTTGGACTTGGAACTTTCCGCCCGGTAAAAGTGGAAAATGTACTCGAACACCATATGCATTCTGAATACTATAACGTAACAGAAAACGCAGCGAAAATGATTAATGACACTAAGAAAAATGGTGGCAGAATCATCGCAGTCGGAACAACAAGTACAAGAACACTTGAATCCGTGGCAGATGAGAATGGAATCATCCATCCGGGCTGTGGTAACACAGAAATCTTCATCTATCCGGGTTATAAATTTAAGGCAATTGACTGTCTGATCACAAACTTCCATTTGCCAGAATCTACTTTGTTAATGCTTGTATCTGCACTGGCAGGGAAAGAGCATATTATGGCAGCGTATAAGGAGGCAGTGAAGGAAAGATATCGCTTCTTCTCTTTTGGAGATGCGATGTTCATTCAATAAATTCTGATTTGCGCAGCAAAGGAGACGCTTTCAAAGAGAGCCGATACCCTATATTTGT
>CAJMOL010000348.1 GCA_905215095.1 uncultured bacterium
AGCGAGCATGGTGCACAGCACGCATGCAGCAACAACGACTTCATCGACATCTCCTCACCCAAAAAAGCGCACGCCAAAGGACGTATCCTCGCAGGCGACAATGCGGCGGTCGCGCAAAATGGTCCGCACGTAATACCAGTCGCCCACACAGCCTGACAAATGCAAGCCGGCCGCCAGATAGCACAGCAGCGGATAGCCCGAAAACGCAAACCCCAGGGCAAACGCTGTCGTCACAACAACCGTCGGCGCCAGGCAAATCGTCATATACCGCCGGCGCGAATACACAATCCCCTCGGCGCAGGCATAAATCATGCACGTCTCACGGTTCGCTCCAAAAGTCACGTGCGCACCCGCGGGCGCAAACAACTTAAAGAACGCTGCATGCACCAGCTCGTGCACGGCAAATGACGCCGCCGAAACCGCAGCCAAGCCGACTAGCCAGCCCAAGACCGCCGTCCAGCCGCCCGCGTCGGCCGCATCCAGGTCCGCTGGCCCGCCCGGCAGCATAAACACCGGCACCAGGCACACGGCAAACACGCCAAGCACGACCATCCCCCACACGAAGCAAGCGTGCAGAAAATCCTCGTCCTCAAACGCATGTATGTTGGAAATCTCATTCATAGCATCTTAGGATAGCGCCCCTGCCACGCACCCGCCCGCATGTGCGATAATCACGAACGATATGCACGAATTGACCACCGCGCCGCCGAGCCCCACGCCCGGCCGCGCCCTCACCATATGCGAAGGAGTCCCATGGCATCCAAATACTCCATGAACGACCGTCCCAGCTGGCCGCGCCGCGCCATCGTTACCGCCGGCGAGCCCTACGGCAACAAGGGCCTTCACTTTGGCCACGTTGGCGGCGTCTTTGTCCCTGCCGACTTCTTCGCCCGCTTCCTGCGCGACCGTCTGGGCCGCGAGAACGTCATCTTCACCTCGGGTACCGACTGCTACGGCTCGCCCATCATGGAGAGCTACCGCAAGCTCAAGGAGAACGAGGGCTACGACAAGTCCATTAGCGAGTATGTCGAGTCCAATCACTCCCGCCAGGCCGCGACCCTCAACAACTACAACATCAGCTGTGACATCTACGGCGGCTCGGGCCTTGAGCCGGCGGTCCAGATCCACAACGAGGTGACCGCCGAGATTATCGAGCGCCTGCACGAGCAGGGCACCATCTCCAAGCGCTCCACGCTGCAGTTCTACGATGCCAAGGCCGGCACGTTCCTCAACGGCCGTCAGGTGATCGGCCGCTGCCCCATCCAGGGCTGCAAGTCCGAGAAGGCCTATGCCGACGAGTGCGACCTGGGCCACCAGTTTGAGCCCGAGGAGCTCATCGCGCCCAAGAGCCAGCTCACTGGCGAGGTGCCCGAGCTGCGCCCGGTCGACAACCTCTACTTCGACCTGCCGGCCTACCTCGACTTTATGAAGACCTATACCGCCAAGCTCGCCCAGAACCCGCAGGTTCGCTCCGTGGTCTCCAAGACCATGGAGGAGTGGCTGCTGCCGGCGCAACTCTACATCCAGAACAAATTCCGCGAGGCCTTCGACGCCGTCGAGGACCTGCTCCCCGAGCACACCGTGCTGGAGCCCGAGGGCAACAAGAGCAGCTTTACCGTCACCTTCCCCAGCTGGAAGGAGCGCGATGACGCCCACGCGGTGCTCGCCAACGGCGGCGTGCGTTTCCGCAGCGGCAAGGCACTCGTGCCCTTCCGCATCACCGGCAACATCGACTGGGGCGTTCCGGTGCCCGAGGTCGACGGCGTGAACGACGTCACCTGCTGGTGCTGGCCCGAGAGCCTGTGGGCGCCGATCAGCTTCGTCCAGACCGCGCTTGCCGAGAGCGCGGACGGCCGTTACTC
>CAJMOL010000349.1 GCA_905215095.1 uncultured bacterium
TCACCGCAACTGATGAGGGGATGGGTTAACGGAGCAAGCCTGCCACTTCGCCGGCTAGGGTGATGGTGCCGGCGGCAACGAAGGGCTCGCCCGCGGCCTCGAAAGCTGCGAGGGCTTCGGATACGCTGGGGTACACGCCCACGAGCTTATCGGCATCCACAAGTGCGGCGAGCTCCTCTGCCGGCAGGGCACGATCGGAATCGGTTTGCGTTACGACAACGCGCGGGAAGGCCGGAATCAGCACATCGACGATACCTGCCACGTCCTTGTCGGCCAGCGCGGCGCATAGCAGCGTGGGGCGATTCTCCACGCACGGGTCGATCTCGTCCAGCGCGCTCACAAAGTTCTCGCAGCTCTGAGGGTTATGGCAGGCATCAATCAGCTTGAGCGGGTCGATCCCCAGCACGTCAAAACGGCCCGGCGTGGTGCAGCCCATAAGCGAGGTGTCGAGCGCATCGTGGTCGAGCTCGCGGCCCAGATAGCCCTCGCACAGCATAATCGCGCACGCGGCATTCTGCGGCTGATAGGCCGGCTTGACCATGCTCGACGTATAGATCGCACGCGGCGTGGTGCAGCTAAACTCAACCGTATCGCCCACGTGCTCCGGCACCTTGGTCGTGGCATGGTTCACCACCAGCGGCACCACACCGCACTCGCGGCAACGGGCATCCATCACGCGCTGAACGCTCGGCTCATGCGTGCCCTCGCCCAGCACAACCAGGCGCCCGGACTTAATGACCGCGGCCTTCTCACCCGCAATGGCCTCGAGCGTGTCGCCCAAAATACGTGTGTGATCGAGCCCAATGCCCGTAATGGCAACGGCGACAGGATCGGTCGCACTCGTAGCATCCCAGCGTCCGCCCATGCCAACCTCGAGCACGGCAACGTCCACTGCAGCCTCGGCAAACACCACCAGTGCGGCAGCCGTCAGCAGGTCAAACGGGGTAATGGTATAGGCGCGCTCCCCGGCCGCCACACGACGAGCATTCACGCGATGCCCCGCCTCCACAGCGGCAGAAACGCCACGGGAAAACGCCTCATCGCTCACAACGCGCCCGTCGACCTCCATGCGCTCGGGATAGCGAACAAGCTGCGGCGACGTATACAGCGCGGTCTTGAGCCCCTCGCCGCGAAGGATAGCAGCCGAAAAACGTGTAGTCGAAGTCTTGCCATTGGTGCCGGCTACCTGAATGCAATCAAAATACTCATCCGGACGCCCCAGCTCATCGAGCATATCGACAACCGTCTCAAGCAGAGGCCCAGCATCCCCAGAAATCCGCCCCGTATCAGCAGCAAGCCCCACAGCCTCATCAAACGAAAGTAAATCAAACTCAAAAGGAACGGTATACAAGCCAGAACGCTTAGGCATTTTCAGAACCGCCATTCATAGAAAAATAAAACAGTATAGGTTGAGGATAGTCAGCGAAAACGCCTCTGATGAGCCAAGGTGCCGTGAAACAAGGGCGCATAGGGCTTATGCCCATGCGCCCGAAGTTGAACGGCAGATTGGCCATCAGAGGCGTTTGCAGCGTCGAGCCAGCCGCCGTTCGTTAGAACGGCGGAATAGGTGTCCGCAGTAGCGAGCAATGCCCCAAACCGCGTCCCCCAGTAACGCTTACGAGAAGTCAGCAACCTGAGCAGTCAGCGCCGCCAGGATCTCCTTGAGCTCAGCTGCACGGTCCCTCTTCTTCTGGACGACCGCGGGCGCGGCCTTGGCGACAAAGCCCTCGTTGGCAAGCGTCTTCTCGCAGCCGGCGAGCTCCTTCTGAGCCGCGGCAATCTCCTTCTCCAGGCGCGCCTTCTCGGCCGAAAGGTCAACCTTGCCCTCGAGCACCACCAA
>CAJMOL010000350.1 GCA_905215095.1 uncultured bacterium
AGCTCGCGCGCAAGCGCGGCCGAAAGCTCGATGCCGGCGGCGCGACGCACAGCCTGGACGGCAAGCGGGGCCGAGATGCGACGACGGTAGTCGGCCGAGCCCCACATGTTGGTGCCGTAGCTCAACGCGCGTACGGACGCGGCCAGGGCGCGCAGCTCGTCCTCGGAAGGCTGCTCGGCGGTAAGGCCACATGCCTCGCCCTGCAGCAGGGGCGCGCGCAGCGGGCGGGCGCCCACGGTGACATGCCAGCTGTTGTCCCACCAGGCGGCGGTGACGTTTAAGGAGGGGAAGTCGGTCGCGGCCTTGCGCACAGCCTCGTAGCTCGCACGGTAATCGTGCTTAACGACCACGACGTGCTCGATCACGTCGCGCACATAGCCCATGTCCACGAACTCGGCGAGCGGCACGCGGCCGGCACCCGTCAGCTCAACATACGAATCGAGCGCCAGGAACGCCGAGAGCACGTCCGAGAAGCCAAAGCGGCCGTAGATGCTGCCGCCCACCGTGGCGGTGTTGCGCAGCTGCACGCCCACGATGTCGTGGACGGCGAACTCAAAGACATTGTTGACAAGCGCATTGAGCGCGGCATGACGCTCGAGCTGGCGCAGGGTGCACATGGCACCGATGCGAAACTCGGTCTCGGTCTCCTCGATCTGATCGAGTCCGCAGGCCGAAAGGTCAATCGCCGTCGCCACACGACGCGAACCCAGGCGCATCCAGATGCCGCCACCCACAATTTTGTTGTTGCGGTTCTTCTGCAAGAGCTCATAGGCTTCGGCCGCGTTTCCAACACGGACGTAGGTACCGAACTTGAGCACGTTCTCCCCCATCTCTTCACTTGTCCAGTACTTTTAAGTGTACCAAACGAGGGGCCGCACACCGTTTTAGGACAAAATCCACCCACCCATCCATAACTTGCGGTGAAATACGGACTGATTAGCCGTTCTGGGACGCTAAACAGTCCGTATTTCACCGCAAGTTATGAGGAGTCCTCCGGGATAGAAAAGGCTCCCAGCCGGATAGCTGGGAGCCTCATCACATGCTATGTCGAGCGAAGATTTAGCAGACGCCCTGGGCGAGCATGGCGTCGGCAACCTTCAGGAAGCCGGCGATGTTGGCGCCCATGACGAAGTTGCCCTCCTGGCCATACTCCTTGGCGGTGTCGTCCACGTTGTGGAACATGCCGCGCATGAGCTGCTCGAGCTTGCCGTCGACCTCCTCGAAGGTCCAGGACAGGTGCTCGGCGTTCTGGCTCATCTCCAGGCCGGAGACCAGCACGCCGCCGGCGTTTGCCGCCTTGCCGGGCATGAAGGCCACGCCGTTCTCCTGCAGGTACTCGGTGGCGTCGAGCGTGGTGGGCATGTTCGCGCCCTCGCCGACCACCTTGCAGCCGTTGGCGACGAGCGCCTGGGCGTCCTCGAGCAGCAGCGTGTTCTCGCGAGCGCAGGGCAGCGCGATGTCGCAGGGCAGCTGCCAAACGCCACGGCCGTCGCCCTCGTGCCACACGGCGTTGGGCTTCTCGTCAACGTACATAGCGAGCGTGACGCCCTTGTCGTGGCCGGAGCGCTTCTTGTTGTAGACATGCTCGAGCACGGTGTAGTCGATGCCATCGGGATCCTCGACCCAGCCGTGGGTGTCGGAGCAGGCCAGCACCTTGCCGCCGAGCTGGGAGACCTTCTGGACGGCGTAGATAGCGACGTTGCCGGAGCCGTGAACGACGACGTTCTTGCCCTCGAAGGAGTCGCCGCGGCTCTTGAGGTACTCGTCCACAAAGTAGACCAGGCCGTAGCCGGTGGCCTCGGTACGGGCGAGAGAGCCGCCGAAGGGGATGCCC
>CAJMOL010000351.1 GCA_905215095.1 uncultured bacterium
AGGAGTACGTTACGGCGATGCTCCTTATCCATAGCAGCGGTATGACCGCGTACTTCCCGACGGACGAGCATTTTGTCGAGGAGTTTAAGACGCGTGACTGCTACAACCGCTTCTCCAAAAAGCGCTATTACCTGGAGCGCATGGAGAACTGGCACCACCCGAAGGAGCCCATCTCGGCTGACGATTACCAGATTGAGCATGTCATGCCCCAGACGATCGATGATGTGCACGGCTGGAAGGAATCGCTTGGCGAGAACTGGGAAGACATCCACGACAGGCTGTGCAACAACTTGGGAAATCTTACGCTGACGGGCTACAACCAGGAGTACTCAAACCGGTCGTTCTCGGACAAGCTCAATCTGCCTGACGTCGGATTTAAGTGCAGTCCGCTCTACCTGAACAAGTCGATCGCCTCGCGTGAAAAATGGGGTGAGGAAGAGATTGGACAGCGCGCGGACGAGCTGGCGAAAGAGGCGTGTGAGATATGGAAATATCCCGACCTTCCGGCAGACGTCGTCGACAAGTACCGTCCTTCTCGCGGGGAGTCTGATGAGGCTCCTATCTGGACTCTGCAGGAGAATCACCCCACCTTTGCCGAAGGTGGGCTCAACCAGAAGCTTTTCGATGAGGTGCGCGAGTCCGTTCTGAGTGGTAACCCTTCGTGGGAGTCCTACATAGCTAAGTACTATGTAGGCTTCAGGTCGGGCAAGCGAAAACTGCATGCCGTGTTAGAAGGCAGGACCAGCAACGGTGGTTGGATTGCCGTTGGCTTGGCAAAGAGTGTGGATGATCTAACGGATCCAGAGGACATGTGCCAGGACAAGCGTACGCAGGGTGGATTTGGCCCGGGCTTACCCACTTACGTTGCGCTTCGGAATGCCGATGACATTCCTGCGGTGCTCGATCTCATAAAGCAGTGCTAGGTTGAAGGCCGGGAATCTAATTCCCGGCCCTTGCCCGCTCAAAATCGTCGATGGCCCATTCGCCCGTCTACGCCCCCACAATCCCGCGAGTCGCTTGATTTGGTTTACGGCCCTCAGTTTTCGGCATCTGTTACTCGTCGTCCCTGTCGTTGGGGTCGCCCTTGAGGGTGTTGATGTCCAGGTACTGGTTATCGTCCTCTTTTTGCTGGGTCTCCGACTCCGCTTGGGTGGGGCCGCGGAATAGCTGGAATCCCTCAAACGCGATCACGCCGAGCAGGGCGATGATGATGGCGATAAAGACAACCTTTGCCGCCTGCGAAAACTCCGAAAAGCGCGGCGGTTTTTCTTCGGTGTGGTAATCGGCAGCGCGCTTATCGTCGGTGCCGTGGGTATACGACGATGCCGAGGCTGCCTTTACGCTCGCTTGGTTGTAATCGGGAGCGGGCGTGGCAGCAAACGGGTCACGAGAATAGCCGCGCGACGCTTGGCCGTAATCCTCGGTTTCGATGCGGCTGGCGCGAGGCTGTTCGCTCGGGCGGTTGGCGTATGCTGCGGTGTTGTCGTATGCGGAGTCGCGTTCCTCGGCAGCCGCAAACAGGGGGTTTACCGGAATATCGAGTGCCGGCATGCCGCCCGAGGTCTCGTCCAGATCTGCCGCCGCCCAGGAATCAAAGGCAAACTGGCGGTTGGAAAGATCATCCAGGTCCATGACAGGCGGTTCGAGCTCGGGCTCGGGAGCCGTGTATGCCGACTGCTGCGAGGCAGCGTAGCGAATCGTGCTGTCTGCCGTGGGGCGCTGTGCCGCTGCAGCGAGAAACGCCGCCGTCTCGGACGGATCGCTAGCAGGACGGGGGGCAGGGGCGGCTTTACGCGTCGCCTGCACGATGGGACGGGTGGCAAAGTC
>CAJMOL010000352.1 GCA_905215095.1 uncultured bacterium
GTCATGCCTTGCCTTTTGAATGACAAATTGTCGCCCTGGGCGGCGCGCAGCGTCGACTAGTCCGCCGTTCGTCAGAACGGCGGAACCTCTAGAATAAGGTGACGCTAAAGCTGCGGACGTCCGTCTCGCCCGGTGCCAGCGTAATGGTGTTGACCTTGTGCTCAAAGACATCGTCCTCGGTGTCCATGGTGGTGTGACCGGTCCAGGGCTCGAGCGCCACAAACGGAGCGTCGTTGGCGGCAGACCACACGCCGATGTACTTAAAGCCCTCAAAGTCGATCTTGACGCCGTGGCCCGACTTGCGGCCGCGCAGCGTGAGCGTGGAGCCCGGGGTATCGGTGAACATGATGGCGTCGTTATCGAAGCTGCGGTGCGTGATGGGCAGCACGTCCGAGTTATCGGGAGCCTTGTAGCTGCCCTCGAACGTCATAAGACCGTCGGGCGTGATGATGGGAGCCTCGTTAGTCCAAGCCTCGGTAAACGCCAGCTCGTAATCCTCGAATGCCTCGTCCTCGGCACCGGGAGCCGGCACGTTAAAGGCAGGGTGACCGCCCATCGAGAACGGCAGATCCACGTCGCCGGTGTTGGTGACGGCAAAGGTCTGGGTAAGCGTGGCGTCGCCGGTTAGGGCATAGGTCATGTTGAGCTTAAAGTGGAAGGGGAAAGCCTTGAGCGACTCGGGCGTATCGGTGATCTCGTAAGTTACCGAGGAGCCGTCCTCCGAAACCTCGACCAGCTTGTGCTCGACGATGCGCGCGAGTCCGTGGCGCGGCATCTCGCAGGTGCCGGCCGCAGACGTTGCCGTGTTGTTGCGCAGCGAACCCACAATGGGGAACAGGATGGGCGCGTGCTTGCCCCAAAAGGCCGGGTCGCCCTGCCACAGATACTCATTGCCGTCGAGGGCAAGGCTCGTGAGCTGGGCTCCCATGGAATCGATGGCCGCGGTGAGGCCGCCGCGCTTGATGGTAGTGACGGTAGACATGCTACTTCCTCCAAAAGTAAACAATAGTGTCGAGGGCTATTGTCCCACTCTTGGCGGCTGGACGGGACGGCAGGCGATTATTGAGTAGCCATAGCGGAATGAGCGGCGAGCGCCTACTGGGTATCTACGTAAAGGTCGAACCCACCCTGCGGTGTGGTGTCGACCGTGTCGGGCGCCTGTGAGTTAAAGCTCACGGGAACCATGCGCTTTGAGGCGCGGAAGCGCGTGCCGTCGGTGGCGACGGGCGGTTCATCGACGGTGAGCTCGTAGTCGCCGGGCTTGAGTTCGATGCCGTCGCCAGCGGAGTTGACATATTGATACTCGTCAATCGCCTGCCCCCTGAGTGCGCGGCCCACGATGTGGATGAGCATCTGGCTGTCGCCGCGGGCGGTGTCCCACGTCGCGCCGTCCTTGACCTCGACCGACACATGTACCGAGCGCGTGCGGCCGAGCGATTGCTCGATAGACATCTCGACCCTGGCGGCGTCTTTTCGCTGCTGCTCGACATGGCTCCAGACGTTTCCAATTACCGAGCATGCGATAACGCCGGCCATGAAGGCGATAAGGATGGGGCCAAGCGGAGAGCGACGTCCTGCATCTTCCTCGCGAGACAGATTGGGGCGACGTGTGGGTGCGGGCGCCTGAGCGCCCTGCGAGGGCACGTCGAGAATGCTGAAGGATGCCGTGCTGCCGGGGTCGATGTTATGGCGCGGCTGCGGGGTCTTGGCCGGCGAGATGGACATGTCGGCCGGCTCACCGAGTGTGGCCGTGGCATCGGCCTTAGCCTCGTCGGCCTCGGCCTGGGCCCAGGCCTGTTCAAAGGTTAGGGGCTCGG
>CAJMOL010000353.1 GCA_905215095.1 uncultured bacterium
CGCTCTTGATGATGCCGTCCACGGCCTCCACAAGGCTGTGGCGGTTGATGCCCATACTGTCGAAGGCACCCGCCTTGATAAGACATTCCACAGCCCGGCGGTTCAGCTCAGTGCCGTGCATCCGCTTACAGAAATCATAGAGGCTCGAATACGGCTTCTCTTTTCTCTCTTCCACGACTCGCTCGATGAGGTTGCGGCCCACATTCTTGACCGCATTCAGGCCGAAACGAATCTTGCCGTTGTCCGCCGTGAAGCCGCCGTTCGAGATATTGACGTCCGGCGGAAGCACCTTGATGCCCAGGCGGGCGCACTCGCCCGAATACTCGATGACTTTGTCGGTATTGTCAAGCACACTGGTGAGCAATGCGGCCATAAACTCGCTGGGGTAATGACACTTGAGATAAGCCGTCTGGAATGCGACGTAAGCGTAGCAGGCCGCATGGCTTTTATTGAAGGCGTAGGACGCGAAACTTGACATTTCATCGTAAATTTCGTTGGCAACTTTCTCGGAGATGCCATTGGCGACACAGCCCGGGCATTCGTGACCCGGCTCGGTGCAGCCGTGGACAAAATGCTCGCGTTCTGCCTCCATCACCGCGTGCTTCTTTTTACTCATGGCACGGCGGACGTTATCTGCCTGTCCGAACGAGAAACCGGCCAGCTCACGGAATATCTGCATGACCTGTTCCTGGTAGACGATGCAGCCGTTGGTGACGTCAAGGATGTGGGCCAGCTGAGGGGTCTTATAGCTGATTTTATCCGGCTCGTGGCGGTTGCGCAGGTAGGTCGGGATGGAGTCCATCGGGCCGGGGCGGTAAAGACTGATAAGAGCGATGACATCTTCAAGGTTCTGCGGCTGCAGACCCACGAGGACCTGTTTCATACCTGAGGATTCGAGCTGGAACACGCCCTCCGTTTCACCCTGACCCAGCATCTTATAAGTCGCTGCATCGTCATAATCCAGCTTTCGGATGGAGAAGGACGGGTCTTTTTTCTGGATGGCAGCCTCCGCGTCCCGGATGACCGTCAGGGTGCGCAGGCCGAGGAAGTCCATCTTGACCAGGCCGAGCGTTTCGCACGTATGGTACTCGAACGTGGTGGTGACGGTGCCGTCGGTGCGCTCCAGCAGCGGCGAGGTGTCGGTGATCGGCGCGGAACCCATGATCGTGGCGCACGCGTGGACTCCGGTCTGGCGAATCAGCCCCTCGATGCCCTTCGCCTCCTCGGTGATGCGCTTGACTTCGGGATCGGAGTCGTACAGCTCGCGGTATTCGCGCGCCTCGGCGTAGCGCTTGGCGCTCGGGTCGAAGATGTCGTGCACGCTGATGTCCTTGCCTCCGGTGGCGGCCGGCGGCAGCGCCTCGGTGATACGAGTGCCCATCTCAAAGGGGAATCCCATGATGCGCGCGGAGTCCTTGAGCGCCTGCTTGGTCTTGATGGTGCCGTAGATCACGCATTGGGCGACCTTGTCATGGCCGTACTTGTCGGCCACATAGCCCAGCACGCGCATGCGGCCTTCGGGATCGAAGTCGACGTCGATATCGGGCAGGGACACACGCTCGGGGTTCAGGAACCTCTCGAAGATCAGGCCGTGCTTGAGCGGATCGAGCTCGGTGATGCCCATCGCATAGGCGACCATGGCCCCTGCGGCGGAGCCTCGCCCCGGGCCCACCATCACGCCGTGCTCCTTCGCCCAGTTGATGTAGTCGGCGACGACGAGGAAGTAGCCGCAGAACTGCATCTGGCAGATGACGCCGCATTCGTAGTCGGCCTGCTTGAGCACCTCCATCGGCGGGTTGCCGTCGTAGCGCTT
>CAJMOL010000354.1 GCA_905215095.1 uncultured bacterium
GTGTGATGGGTGCTTCGGGCATGGGCAAGTCGACGCTGCTTTCGTTGGCAGCGGGGGAGTGCTCGCCGTGCTCGATGGTGTTTCAGGATGCACGCTTGGTAGAGGGCAGCTCGGCTTTGGATAACGTGCTGGTGTGTGCCGATGCGCGCGTGGATGCTTCGAACGCTACGACCTTGCTGCGCCGGTTGGTGCCGGGAATCGACGTGCATGTTCGCGTGGCTGAGCTTTCGGGCGGGCAGCGCCACCGTGTCGAGATTGCCCGCGCCCTGCTGTGCCCGGGCGGCGCGGTGATTCTTGACGAGCCCTTTACCGGCCTGGATGCCGCCGCGCGCGATGCGACGACCAAGGTCGTGCTCGACCTGCTCGACAGCCGCACGCTCTTGCTTGCCACGCACGATTTCGTCGACGCTCAGGCCCTCGATATCTCGGACATCATCACGCTCTAAATACTAACTCAGCAACAATATGATTCGTTTTTCTCCGTCCCCATGGGGTCGGGTGTGGTATTCTATCTGCGGGGTAATACTTAGGAATACCAAGTAATACCAACGCCGCAGAAACAAACTCCGGATGCGGGCCAATCGGGTTGCCTTCACAGCCCGTCGCCCAGCCGCGTGGCCCGCATCTATCCGCACTACCGTCGTTTCAAAAAGGAAGCGCCATGGCAGAACACATGACCCCCGTAGTCGCGAAGGTCTTGCCCGAGGAGAAGGCAGCCTTCGCGGCGGCAACCCAGCTCGTGGGCACCACGCCGTCCAACGCCATCCGCATGTTTATCGCCGCGTTCAATCGCTGCGGCACCTTCCCGTTCGACATCTCGCCCAGCGGGGCCTTTGGCAAAGAGTGTCCCCAACAGCTAGTCGTTGAAGAACGTCCCCAATGACTAGTCGTCGGGAGGAGGTTGGCATGCTCAATGCGATGATTTGGGCGCTTGCCTGTTTTGGCGTCGTCGCTGCCGATATTGCCCTGAGCGTCGTTTTGTTTTCCGCTCTTGGCGTCGCATCGGTGTTCATGGGTTTTTCGATCGATGACCTCGACATTCAATTGCTTCAGGCCGTCGCGCAGACAGCATCGTTTTTGATGGCGCTGCTGTGGTGGCGTTATCTGTGGCCGCGCTCGTTTATGGCGCGCTGGCAAGGCGAGCGCCCGCTTGGCGGGGGGGCAGGCAAAGCGTGGAGGCGCATCGCCTGCGTTATCGTGATCGGCCTGGCCCTGCAGGTGGTCGTTGGCTACGTGACCGACGCCGCGCTGTCGTTGTTGCCCGATGCCGCGGCCGACTACAGCGAGCTTGTCGAGGAAACAGGCATGGGCGACACCAGCTATCTCGCCGTCCTGACTTCGGTGCTCGGTGCCCCATTTTGTGAAGAGCTGCTGGTGCGCGGCATTATTTTTGAGTTTTCGCTCCGAGCGTTTAATCCGCAGTGCCGCCCACTTTGGAAGCGCCGGCGTCGTGCGAGCGCGCAGGACGGCGCCATGGTGCCCTGGGCGGCCCCAAGCACGTGGGGTATCGCTGCGGCGATTGTGCTGCAGGCGGCAATCTTCGGCTTTATGCACATGAATTGGGTGCAGGGTTGCTACGCGGGTGCTGCCGGCCTCATCTTTGGTTGGGTGCTCGTGACCACTGGAAAGCTCCGCTACACGATCCTGCTGCACTTTGCCTTTAATGCCGGGTCGTATCTCATGGCGTTGCTCTGGTTTGTGAACACGCCGCTCGACGCGGCAATTACGGTCGCTATCGCCGGCGTCATCCTCGTTGAGGCAATGCGCTCGCTGCGCATGGGATTGCGCTTGTAGGCCATGGCCGACGAGC
>CAJMOL010000355.1 GCA_905215095.1 uncultured bacterium
AGGGTATGCAAAACGTTGTCGACAAGATCAAGCTCGTAAAGTTGCCCGAGCCGGTCGAGGTGTTTTTGGGCTTTAACACGGCACCGCTCCCCGATGCTATCGAGACGCTGCTTTACCGCGTTGACCATGCCGAGAATCCGAGCGGTATCGAGCGTTATGCCGCCGCCCTTATGAGTGAAATTGACTTGCCCCGCCTGCGCACCATTGCCGCCAAGTCCGAAATGAGCCTAGCGCGCATCGACCGGTCAAAGCTGTTCTATCTCAATTTTGATCGTAGCCTGCTGGACCAGGACGAGATCGATACCCTGCTTGCCGTCGAGTGCCGCCTGAACCGCCTATCGGGCATTCTTGAGCGTATTGGGGCAGGGTTGGGCCCCGTTGCTTCGTCGCCAAGCTTTGAGGGCTGCTCGCTCTTTGACCTATGGCATATCAGCAAGACGACAAACGACGTTCCTCGCCTGCTCGAAACGCTGCCGAATGACAACCCGTGGGCCAAGCCGGGGACGGTTGCGTGCCAGCCGGGTGGCGAGTGGGACGTTCGCACCCGCTTTGCACGTATCGTAGAAGCGCTCAACGTGGTCACGCGGCTCGACTACACCTATCGAGCGAACGTCGCTGAGGGCATCGTGCTGGTGCGATTTGGCCGCACGGTTGTCGATGCTATGCCGCAGCGCGAATACGATGCTCAAGATGACGCCTGGCGCGAGGTGGATGAGCCTAAGCGCACGGCATGGGCCACCGAGCACGATGCGCGTATTGCGCTTACGCTCGCGGCGGCTTGCTTTGCTTCGGGCGCTCACATCACGCGCTGCTACGTGCAGATTGCGGCTCCCGACGGCGAGCAGGGCGAGCGCGTTGTTAAAACGTATTCCTTTGGCCGTGCGGCCTATCTGGCCGATTGCGTTTCTGTCGCCAAGGATCTTGAGAGCATGGATATGGACGACATGCCCTGCAAGCATTTGCTCGAGGCATATGAGGCAGATGCGCCGGACATGATTGAACCTGCAGAGGTTCACACCCGACCACGTGATGACCATCGTCCATTGCCGCCTGCGCTTCGCGATTTGCTGCTCGCTGATACGGCTGACGAGCTTGAGGTCATGGAGGAGGACAACGATCCGTATGTCGCCCGTGTCGTCGAGTTGCGCGAGCAATCCAAAGTTGACCGAGCCGGTGCTTTCGAGGGCTTTTCTCGCCTTGTCGAGGAGCTGGAAGCCAAGTGTACGGTTGCTGAGCTTTTGGCGACGGGCCCGGTGCAGACCCAGTTCTGCGACAACCAGCTGGTGCGCATGGTGCTGCCGGTGATGGAGGAGGACCGTTCCGTGCGTATCCTTCGCGCTCCCGATGCGCTGTATTTTGCCCAGCACGAGATCTGCAGCTTTTACGCCGAACAAGAGGACTTTGAGCGTGCGCTGCCCGAGGTGCGTCGTCTCTACGATTTGGCGCGCTCGTCCATGCAGTCTCACTTTGCCCTGATCAACGTGCTAGCACGCCTGGAGCGCTATGACGAGATTATCGAGGTAGCACGCCACGGCCTGCGCATTGCCAGTGACCGGCCTTCGATCGGTTACCTGTTCTATCGCCTGGCATTCGCCTACTGGAACTGCGACCAGCTCGAGCTGGCGCTGGCATGTTATCGCCTGGTGCCGCGCGGCGAGGAGTCGGGCGGCAGTGCGCAGGAGGAAATGCAGGGCCTTATGAACGAGATGGGCGTCAGCGAGCCTCCGACGTTCGAAGAAGCGGTCGAGACCATCCACAAGGCTGGACTTGAGTTGCCGCCAGTGTCCGCCGTGACGAATCAGCTGGC
>CAJMOL010000356.1 GCA_905215095.1 uncultured bacterium
TGTACACGTCGCCAAAGGCCATGGCAAAGTTCTCGGCATTGAGCTGGCCGGACACGGTGAGGCTTGCATGCTTGCCAAAGAAGTCCTGGCTCCAGTCGACCTCGCCGGACTCGGTGAGGGGCGGGTTTTTGGGGTCGAGCGTGGTCACGCGGAACATCTCGCCGGCGCCCTCGCAGTCACTCGTGGTGAAGATGGGGGTGTGCACGTAGACGAAGCCCTGCTCCTGGAAGAAGCGGTGGATGGCGGCAGCCGCGACAGAGCGGATGCGGAACACGGCGCGGAACAGGTTGGTGCGCGGGCGCAGGTGCTGCTGGGTGCGCAGGAACTCGACGGTTGCGCGCTTCTTCTGCAGCGGGTAATCCGGAGCGCTGACGCCCTCGACCTCGATGGAGGTGGCAGAAAGCTCGAAAGGCTGGGGCGCATCGGGGGTCAGCTTGACGGTGCCGGTGCAAATGAGTGCGGCCGAGACGTTTTGATGGGCGATCTCGTCGTAGTTGTCGAGCGCCTCGCGGTTCATGACGACCTGCAGGTCGCGGAAGCAGCTGCCGTCGTTGAGCGTAACGAAGCCAAAGTTCTTCATGTCGCGGACGGACTTGACCCAGCCGGCAACGGTGACGGTCTGGCCACCGAGCGACTCGGCATCGGCATAGAGCTGCGCGATTTTGGTGCGGTTCACGTATCCTCCCATAACGGTTGAATGATAGTTATCCATACAGTTCGATATTCTAGCAGCTCGGCTCATTTGGGCTATACAGATAAGGCATTGGCGGGATGGTTTTTCAAACGAAAAGCGCCCGCGGCCAAATGGTCGCGGGCGCTTGACAAGGTGCCTTTTGGCTGTGTGGCGCGGGGCCTGGCTACTTGGTCTTGGCTACCAGCAGCGGGTCGCCAAGCTTGACGAGCGGATTGCCGCCGATAAGCGTTCCAGACTCGCCGACATGGTCGATGCTCTTAAGGCGATCGAGCTCGGAGACGATGACGGTCACGATGTCCTCGTGACCAGCGGCCTTAATAGCCTCGCGGTCGAAGCTGATGAGCGGCTGGCCTGCCTTGACCACATCGCCCATCTCGACAAAGCGGGCAAAACCCTTGCCGTTCATTTCCACGGTGCCCAGGCCAACATGGATGAACACGCGAAGACCGTCCTCGGTGATCATGCCAATGGAGTGGTTGGTGACGGTGGTGGCACCGATGCGGCCGTTGGCGGGCGCATAGATGGTGCCGGTAATGGGCTCGATGCCATAGCCCTGGCCAAGCATGCCCGAGGCGATCGTCTCGTCGGGAACCTCGTTCAGGTTGACGAGCACGCCGTTGACGGGAGCGTAGATGACGCCTTCGCGGGTGGCGAAGCTTGCTGCGGGCGGAACGGACGCCTCGCCGGTCGAGGTGAAGGTGGACTTAAGCGAATCGAGCAGACCCATAGTTGCCTCCAACTTAAATAGGCGCATATCGCGCGTTTGGTTTGCCGGAAACGTTTCATATGTGTTTCGCGGCTTGGTCAACGCCCCTATTCTACGCTGCTCAAAGATACCTCTGAACTGGGATTATGTGATATATCAGTTGAAGGGAAACTTATTGCCGGAGTGTTTCTGCGCCACGGGTTCAAGTGGGGTACGCTTGAAGGCAAAAAACAAGGGCGCTTAATTTGCGCGAAGGGAGCACATATGATTGTCGAGAACCATGCGCTGTGGGGCGAGGAGCCGACCGAGGAATATCCGGCGACCTTTACGTATTTGGGTGCCGAGCCGCTGCCCGATAAACCGAATGGCCGCCGCCCCGCCGTGATTATCTGCGGCGG
>CAJMOL010000357.1 GCA_905215095.1 uncultured bacterium
GCGGGCCTTGAGCTCTTCGAGAACTTTCTGCGTGTAGCTCATGCTTCCTCCAATGATGGGAAACGAAAATGTTGGTCGCGGCACCCTATGCGCCGCGAACTTTATCGAGTATGGATAATATCGCACTGTTGCAGCAAAGTTACGCATAAGCCGACGAGCGGATGTTTCGTTTTGATTACGATGCAGGTAGATGCGTTTTTGAGTGCCTGACATGCAAAACCCGTGTTTCAAACCTGTTTCGTCCACATGTTCCAAACCACCACAAAGGGGACAGGCACCTTTGTGGTGGTTTTGGTGGTTAGAGGACGAGCTGGTGGTAGTCGGCGGGGGTTATACGGCCTTCGGTGGCGGCACGGAAGGCGGCGAGTGCATCGCCCGAGAACGGCATGACCCAGCAAAGCCCACAGCCGGCGGTAATGGAGCCGGGCAAAGGCATAATGCGCCCGGGCACACCGGCGGCAAGGCACAGCTGCTCGCATTCCATCACATCGAAAGTGCTGTCGAACGACACGATGATCTTGCGCTCGTGGTCGAGGGCATCACCGGACGGGCCTTCGCGGTGTGCCTCACGATACGCCGCGGCGGCCGCTTCCTCTTCCGCAGTATGTCCACAGCCACCGCAGCCGCAGGTACAGGGCTCGGAACCGTCGCAAGTGCAAGGCTCTCCCGTGTCGGGGCAAATATCGTGAGACATGGCAACTCCCATCGTCTAGGCGAGCAGCTCGGCTGCCGCAAATTCCTCGGGTGTATTGACGTTCTCGAAGCAGAGCGTCGAACCCGCGGACTTAACGATCTGCGGCTCATCCATATAACCAGCTTGAACGCGATTGATCAGGCAGCGAATCCGCTGGCGGTCGCAGGCGAGCAGCTCTTGGGCAACCGGAGCACACGCATCACGGCGCCAGACGGCGCAAAGCGGCTCAATCCCCCGCTCCTCGCGCGGTACGCACACGTCGAGCGCCTCGGCCTCAACACGATCGGCAAGCGTGCCGATGAGCTCCGGTGAGACAAACGGCATATCGCAGGCGACGATCGCCACGAGCGGCGATCGGGTCGCGGCCAACGAGCTCGCGATGCCGCGCATGGCACCCGCCGGCCCTTCAAGGTCCGCTACCACGCGTGGTACAAGACCGCCAAACGCGTGCTCCTCAAGATAGGCAAGCTCGCTGGGACGCGAAGTCGTCACGACCAACTCACCGGCAACTGGCGCCAACCGACCCAGCACGCGCTCGATGAGCGGTTCGCCGCAAAACGTCATGCGCGCCTTGTCGCAACCCATGCGCGACGACAGCCCGCCCGCCTGGACGACGCAAGAAAGATCGGCTCGTCTTACGGTAGTCATACGGCAAAACACCCCCATCGGCATGCTCGAAACCCTATGCACGAAGCTAAATACCGCCGCCGAAATAGCGGCGCTACGAAAAGCTCGTGCAAAAACAAAACAGCGCCCTTGCGGCACGCAGCAAGACCGCGAGCACAAAAGCGCTGGTAGCGTGTGGCGGGAACGTATGTGAATCGAACACATCCAAGACGTTTTGCACGCCTCGCAACGGTTTTGAGGACCGCGGAGCCCACCGGAGCCCATCCGTTCCCAAGTGCGGAGGTATTTTACCAAACCGAGCAGCCAATCTAGCGCAGGGAGCGCAGGCCGCCGGCTTCCTTGTCGCCGGGCATGCGCTCGATGGGAACGGCCACGTCGATATGGCCGAGTCGGCTCATCTGTTCGGAGACGGTGATGGCCTTCCACTTGAGCTGGCCGGGCAAAGAGACGTGCACGAGATCCGCGCCGCCC
>CAJMOL010000358.1 GCA_905215095.1 uncultured bacterium
CGGCGCTCTATACCGAGCTCTCTCATGACGCACAGGAGAAGGATTACGACAGCGTTCGCACGGGCATTTCGCGTGGCGTCGCCCAGATGCTGTTCTTCCTGATTCCGTTCGCACTGTACCTGATTGTCTTCGCACGTCCGCTCAACATGATTTACTGTGCCGGCAAGTTCGATGAATCCGGCGTGGCGCTGGTGTCCGAGTACCTTGTCTACCTGGCGCTCTCGCTGCCGCTCTACGGCGTGGTCGTGTTGATGCAGAAGAGCTTCTCTGCCTTGCTCGACATGAAGCCCTATAGCCGCTATTGCCTGTATTCCGCCATCGGCCAGGCTGGCTCGGTTCTGCTGTTTGGCGTTGTGCTGGGCTTCGGTATGCCGGCAATCGCGCTTTCGTATGTTGTCGACTACGTGATCTTGGTCGGCTGTTCGCTGTGGTGGCTGCGTCGTCGCCTGCGTGGCCTTCAGGTCAAATCTATCCTGCATGGCGGTTTCTTTGGCCTTTTGCTCGGCGGCCTAGGGGCTGCCGCAGGCGCCGGCGTCATGTGGGCGCTTGAACACTTTGTCGGGGTACTTGGCGGCTCGATTCTGATTACTCTTGGCTATGTTTGCGTTGCGGGTGTCGTCTCGCTTGCTGTTACCTTTGGCCTTGCCGTCGTTCTTAAGATGCCCGAGGTCTCGGCGCTGCTTCGTCGCAAGTAGGTGCGTGTGGCCGGTCACGACAACATTCCAACACTCGCCGAGCAGGTTTCGCGCGTTCCCACGCAGCCCGGATGTTACCTTTGGAAAGATGCCAAGGGCGATGTCATCTACGTTGGCAAGGCGAAAAACCTGCGTTCCCGTATGCGCCAGTACGTGACGCTGCAGGATGAGCGTCAAAAGATCCCGCTCATGATGCAGCTGGTGGCGAGCTTCGACTATATCGTGGTGGAGACCGAGCACGAGGCTTTGGTGCTCGAGCGCAATCTGATTGGCCAGTACCATCCGTACTTTAACGTCGACCTCAAGGATGACAAGAGCTACCCCTTTATCGCCATTACAAAGGGCGACCTGTATCCCGCTATCAAATACACGCGCGAGCGTCATAAGCCGGGAACGCGCTATTTTGGACCCTATACCGATAGCCGTGCGGCGCGTGAGACCATCGATACGCTACGCAAGGTTATTCCTATTTGCTCGGCATCCTGTGCGGAATGGCGCCGCTGCCGCCGCATCGTCGAATCTCATAAGGGCGAAGAAGACATCGTCAATATGATTTGCGCGCAAAACGGGCGTCCCTGCTTCGACTACCATGTCGGGCGCGGCCCAGGTGCGTGTGTCGGCGCGATTTCTCCTACGGACTATGCCAAGAACGTCAAGCGTGTCGAACGTTTCTTGTCGGGCCATCGCAAGGATGTCGTCGACGAGCTCACGTCCGAGATGACGGAGGCAGCCGAGGCGCTCGATTTTGAGCGTGCGGCGCGCGTCAAGCGTCGCCTGGAAGTCATTAGGGGCCTGGACGATCGCCAACAGGTCGTTTTTCCATCAAGCGTCGATATCGACGTCATCGGCTTCTATCGCGAAGAGACTATCTCTGCCGCCTGTGTCTTTGTCGTTCGCGAGGGCCGAACGGTTCGAACTTGTGAGTTCATCCTCGATAAAGGCCTGGATGTCGACGAGGAAGAGCTTCAATCGGGCTTTCTTAAGCGCTATTACGACGAGACGGCTGATATTCCAGCCGAGATCAATCTTTCTGTCGAGCTTGAGGATGCCGAAGCGTTGGGGGAGTGGCTTGCGGGCAAGCGCGAACGCT
>CAJMOL010000359.1 GCA_905215095.1 uncultured bacterium
GGCCTTGACGACGAGTTCCGCGTCATCGTCTCCCCGTGGATTTTGACGGTGCTTGTGACCGACCGCCTGGCTCGCTACTACGAGACGGTCACCAAGCACAACCTCAAGTATCGTCGCTACTATCACCAGTTCGACTACTAAAGAAAACGGGTGCGGGAACGTGCCGGGCTATTGAGAGGAACACAGAATGAGACAGTACATCATCGCCAGCCATGCGCACTTCGCTACCGGCATCAAGGAGAGCGTCGAACTGCTCTCGGGCGCTCGCGACAACGTCCACGATCTTTCGATGTTCGTCGATGGTCGCATGGACGTGGCCGAGGAGGCCCAAAAACTGCTGGCAGGCATGTCTGCTGACGATGATGTCGTTGTCTGCACCGACCTCTTTGGCGGCAGCGTCAACAACGAGTTCACCAAGATCGTCCAGACGCGTCCCCGCACGTACCTCGTTACCAACATGAACCTTCCTCTCCTCATCCAGCTGCTGTTCTCTGACGAGTCGGCGCCGGTTGAGGAGACGATTCGCGCCATCGTCGCTGCGGACGATACGCGCGTGAAGTTTGTCAACGATCTTTTGGTCGATGACGACGAGGAAGAAGAGTTCTAATCCGCAGCACCTACTGACACGCCGTAAGACGGCACAAGACCTTTGGGGGGTCACATTATGATTCAGCTACTTCGCGTTGACCATCGCCTGCTTCATGGCCAGGTCGCAGTTTCCTGGGTTCAGGGCCTTGGCTCCAACTGCATCTTCTGCGTGGGCGATAAGGTCGCTAACGACCCGGTGTGGAAGACGACGCTTAAGATGGGCAAGCCTGCCGGCTGCAAGCTCGTCATCAAAGATATGGAGCATGCAATCGAAGCTATCAACTCGGGCGTGACCGACAAGTACAAGATGATCATCTGTGTCGCCACTATTGCTGAGGCAAAGCAGCTTGTTGAGGGCTGCCCGCAGATCAAGTCGGTCAACCTGGGCAACACCAAGCCCAAGGACGAGCAGCGTCCCGATGCGCGTCAGGTCTCTCGTCAGATCTTCCTGACCGCGGCCGAGGAAGCCGATGTGCGCGAGATGCTGGATCGTGGCGTTGAGGTCGAGATTCGACCCCTGGCCGATGACCCCAAGGTTGACTGCGCCAGCGTGCTCTAGGCGTTCAATTTCGAAGAGTCTGAGCTCTTCGTAGTGTCCTATTAGGAAAGGGGGATATATGCTTACCCAAGCAATCCTCATCGGACTTATCGCCGCATTTGGTAAGTTCGACTGCCAGCTCGGTACGCTCTATGCGTTCCGCCCCATTGTCCTGTGCCCGCTCGTGGGCCTGGTGCTGGGGGACCTGCAGTCCGGCCTCGCGATCGGCGCCAGCCTGGAGCTTCTGTTCATGGGCTCGATCTCCATCGGCGCCTACGTGCCGCCTGATGAGACGATCGGCGGCGTGCTCGCCTGCGCCTTCGCTATCCAGCTGGGCCAGAGCACCGAGGCAGCCATCGCGCTCGCTATGCCCATCGCCACGCTGTGCCTTGCCATCAAGAACATCCTCAACGCCGCCCTGCCGATTCTGGTTGACCGCGCTGATGTCTTCTCCGGCCAGGGCAACCTTAAGGGTGTCTATGCGATGCACTTCCTGATCGGTTTGACCGGTATCATCATGGCGTTCCTGCTGTGTTCGCTGTCGTTCTATCTGGGTGCTGACGCCATCCAGGGCCTGCTCGACTTCATCCCGACCTTTGTGATCGATGGTTGCGGCGTTGCCGCCAACATCCTGCCTGCCATGGGCTTCGCCATG
>CAJMOL010000360.1 GCA_905215095.1 uncultured bacterium
TGCGGCCTGCGCCGTGGCGCTTCACAACGCCCTGGTAGCCGTGGCCTTTGCTGATGCCGGTAACGTCGATCTTGTCGCCGACGGCAAAAATGCTGGCCTTGACCTCGTCGCCGACGTTGAGGACGTCCTCGACCTTCTCCACGCGGCCCTTGGCGACGCGAGAGATGTGCAGCAGGCCGTCCTTACCGGGCAGCAGGTTGACGAAGGCGCCGAAGGGCTGGATGGAGACCACGCGACCGGTGTACTCCTCGCCCGGCTCGGGAACCTTGATGATGAGCTTGATGCGCTCGACGGCCTGGTCGACGGATTCGCCGGTGCCGCCGACAAAGACGGTGCCGTCCTCCTGGATGTCGACCGAAGCGCCGGTCTCATCCTGGATACCGCGGATGACCTTACCGCCGGAACCGATGACGTCGCGGATCTTGTCGGTCGGAACCTGAATGGAGACGATGCGCGGAGCGGTGCTGCGCGTGGTGTGGCGCGGCTCGGGGATCACATCGAGCATCTTCTGCAGAATGAAGGCGCGACCCTCCTTGGCCTGCTGCAGGGCGCGGGCCAAGATGTCGAAGGTGAGGCCGGTGGCCTTGTTGTCCATCTGGAGGGCGGTGATGCCCTCGGTGGTGCCGGTGACCTTAAAGTCCATGTCGCCCAGGAAGTCCTCGAGACCCTGGATGTCGGACAGGACCACGGTCTTGCCCTCCTCCTGGATCAGGCCCATGGCGATACCGGAGACCGGGCGCTTAATGGGCACGCCGCCGTCCATAAGGGCGAGCGTGGAGCCGCAGGTCGAAGCCATCGAAGAGGAGCCGTTGGACTCCATGACCTCGGAGACGACGCGGATGGCGTAGGGGAACTCGTTCTCGTCGGGGAGCACCGGAAGCAGGGCGCGCTCGGCCAGGTTGCCATGGCCGATCTCGCGGCGGCCGGGGCTGCGCGGTGCGCGGGCCTCGCCCACAGAGTACGGCGGGAAGTTGTAGTGATGGATATAGCGCTTGGTCTGCTCGTCGGTCAGGTCGTCCATGAGCTGGTTGTCCTTGGTGCCGCCCAGAGTGCAGGTGGTGAGCACCTGCGTCTGGCCGCGGGTGAACATGCCGGAGCCGTGCACGCGGGGCAGGATGCCCACTTCGGCAGCCAGCGGGCGGATCTCGTTGATGCCGCGGCCGTCCACGCGCTTGCCCTCGTCCAGCAGCCAGCGGCGCACCACGAACTTCTGCATCTTGTAGCTGACCAGATCAAGGTCTGCAGCGGTCAGGTCGGGGTACTCCTCGGCGATCTTGTCCATGATGGGCAGCAGAGCGGCATCGCGGACGTTCTTGTCGTCGGTATCCATGGCAGCCTTGAAGTCGTCGAGGTACTTGTTCTGGATGGCGTGGTAGACGTCCATATCCAGACCGACGACTTGGAAGTCGATCTTCGGCTTGCCGCGCTCGGCAACGATCTGGTTGATGAAGGTGATGATCTTCTTGATCTCCACGTGAGCGGCCTTGATGGCGTTCAGCATGGTGTCCTCATCCACCTCGTTGGCACCGGCCTCGATCATGACGATCTTATCCATGGTGGCGGCAACGGTCAGGGCGAGGTCGCTCTTCTTGCGCTGCTCCTGCGTGGGGTTCAGGACGATCTCGCCGTCCACCAGACCCACCTGCACGCCGCCGATGGGGCCGTTCCAGGGGATCTCGGACACAGCGGTGACCAGAGAAGCGCCGATCATGCCGGCGATCTCAGGGCTG
>CAJMOL010000361.1 GCA_905215095.1 uncultured bacterium
CCGAGCTCGGCAAGCGCGCCAAAGCCGTCGACAAACTCGGCCTGGATGCGCAGTACGCGCCACGGATCGGCATGCAACCAGTCGGTCGACTCCTCGGGCGCCAGCAGGTTAGCGTACGTATTGTCCTTAGGAATCATCGGGCCGCGCATGACCACGGGGCCGCGGCGGTACGTCTCGTCGTAGGCAGGCTCGCCCTCGACGTTCTCATTCTTAATCACGGGTACTCCTATCGAAAATAGAAACGGGCGGGGTCGACGCCATGCGCCAAACACCCGCCCGAACATCAACTATTCGGTATGGTACCCACGATGCATCAAGTGCTTGCAAGGCATCGGTCAGCGGTCGCGCAGACGGTGTTAGCGAACGCGACGACCGATCGCCGCCTGGCCTTTGCCGTTACTCACGCCCCGCAAGCGCCCGCGCCGCTCTTAGTAGTCCACCGCCGCAGGACTGTTCATCCAGTCGCTCACGAACGCACCGTAGCGGCCCTCGATAATGGCTTGGCGGGCACGCTGCATAAGGTTGAGCAGGTAGTAGATGTTGTGCATCGAAAGCAGAATGCCGCCGAGCATCTCCTTCTGCGTGACCATGTGACGGATGAGCGCACGGCTGTAGCCGCCCGTGCACACCGGGCAGGTGCAGGTGGGGTCGATGGGGCCGTCGTCGTGCGCAAAACGCGCGTTGCGGAAGTTAAGGCGACCTTCACTGGAGAATGCCGTGCCCATGCGGCCGGTGCGCGTCGGCAGCACGCAGTCGAACATATCGATGCCCACGCCCACGCCGCGCACGAGCGTCGTCGGGTTACCGACGCCCATCAGGTAGCGCGGCTTGTGCTTGGGCATGTACTCGCTCACAAGCGGCGCCAGGGTCTCGAACATGGTCTCGTGGTCCTCGCCCACCGAGTAGCCGCCGATGCCGTAACCGGGGAAGTCGCCGCACTCCTCCAGATGGCGCAGAGAGCGCAGGCGCAGATCCAGATGCATGCCGCCCTGGACAATGCCAAAAAGTGCCTGGTCATCGCGGGTGTGAGCCTTGTAGCAGCGCTCGGCCCACATGCTCGACAGCTCCACCGCGCGCTCAACGTAGGCGCGCGTGGCGGGATAGCCCGGGCACTGGTCCAGCTGCATGCAGATGTCGGAGCCGAGCTTCATGGCGATTTCCATGTTGTCCTCGGGCGTCCAGAACACGTGGCGACCGTCGTAGTCATTGACGATAAAGCGCACGCCCTCGTCGGTGAGCTTAACGGCGTCGTTATGGCTAAAGACCTGGAATCCGCCCGAGTCGGTGAGGATGGGGCCGTGCCAGTTCATAAACTTGTGTAGGCCGCCCAGCTCGGCGATGGTGTCCTCGCCGGGGCGCATGGACAGGTGATAGGTATTGGCAAGCACGATCTGGGCGCCGAGCTGCTTGACGGTCTCGGTAGGGATGCCCTTGACGTTTGCCTTGGTGCCCACGGGCATAAAGATCGGCGTCTCGATGTCGCCGTGCGGGGTGTGCAGCACGCCGGCACGCGCATGCGTCGTCGGATCCTCGGCGATCAGGTCGAATTTAAAAAGGTTCTGGTCCATAAACTGGAACTCCTTGGTTGCGGTTCATACGCAGACCATTATACGGGCAACCCGCAAGAAGCACCGACTCGACAGAAACTGGCGCAAAGGGGTCATAGTCATTGGGGACGTTCTTAAATGACTAGTCGTTGGGGACAGTCT
>CAJMOL010000362.1 GCA_905215095.1 uncultured bacterium
GCTCGCGGGCGAGCAGCTCAGCACGGGGAGAGTCGTAGTGTGCGACAACGACCACCGGGCGGTTGCGCGGAGATGCGAGCGGGCCCGAGGCCTTGTGGTAGGCGATGACATTTTGGCTCACGCCCGTCTTGCCCAGGCGCGAAACCACGGGGCGGCCCGTGCGCTCGAGCACGTAAAGAACGGCACCGACAATGGCCAGCAAGGTGCCGACCAAGCCGATACCGCCGCCGATGCCCATCAGCAGGGCGCCGGCAAACGCCAGAATACCGGTAACGGCAAACGCCAACCTGCTGGGCGCGGGGGCATTAAATTCCTGCACCTCGGGGTCAAAGCCGTGGTTGCGGAAAATCTGAGCGATATCCTCGGCAGCCAGGCGCTCTTCTTCACTGCACGCCGGCGTAATGCCGGTGTTCTGCAGCAGGTGGTTAATATAGTTCTGGGTGTTCGCCATGTGCGCTCCACATCCATAATCCGACAAATAGGCCCAATGCATGCACATTAGAACCGTATATAGTCGAAAGTATACCCCGAGCGAGCGCAAACGACCGAATTCGGGCCATCTTAACGCCGCGAGCGGACAAGGATATAGCCTAATCTCCATATCGGACTAAAATCATGGCATCAAACGACCTTCTCATGCGAGGATTCTATGACGGCAAGCGACGCGACCGCGACAATTAAAAAGGGGGCACCCGAGCCCGGTTTCGATAAAACGGCTCAGCGCATCCTCAACCTTTTCTTTGTACTCAACAGTTCTCCCGAACCGCTGACGACCGAGCAAATCGTCCTGGATTCCGATTTGGGGTACGGCTCGGGCAATATCGACTCAGACAAACGCAAGTTCCGCCGCGATCGCGACAAGCTGCTCGAACGCGGCATCGTTATCAGGGAGGTTCGTGCTGCCGGAGCGCAGGAAACCGAAGAGAGCGCGTGGACGATCGACCGCGAGCACACGTTTGCCGCGGGCGGTCTCATCACCGCAGACGATGCCGACATCCTGCTCAATGCCATCGACCAGACACTCGCGGCAGGCTCATCCACCTTTGCCGCGCCACTTGCCGACATTCGCTCCAAGATTGCCTACCTCACCGGCATGTCGACGACAGGAGAGGCACCGATCCGCCGCTCTCCCGCCGTCGATGCGGTATGGAGTGCCTTTGCCGAGCGTTGCGCGCTGCGCTTTTTGTACCAAAACGGACGCGGCGAGCAACGCGAGCGGACCGTTTGCGTCTACGGCATGTTCGAGCGCGAGGGCGTGGCGTACTTCTGCGGCCTCGACAATGTTACCGACGACATCAGGACATTCCGCTGCGACCGTATCGTTCGCGCTTGGCGTCCTTCGAAGGCCTACGCCATCCCTGCAGACTTCAATCTCAACGACTATCTGTTCTTTGAATTCGATTTTGCCGACCGACCGCCCGTTGCAGCCACGTTCTCGTTCGCCCCTCAGACGCAGATCGATATGATCAACGGCCTCACGCGCGGGCGAGGTAAGCTCGCACACACCGATGCGGGATGGACCTGGACCGTTGACGTGCGTGACCTTGAAGCCGCCGCCTCATTTTGCATGGCCCACGCCATGGACGGCATGAGGCCCATGGCCCCCAAATCGCTCAAGCAGGCATGGAACCACCTCATTGAAAGGACGGTGCACGAGCATGCCCGTGCGTAAACT
>CAJMOL010000363.1 GCA_905215095.1 uncultured bacterium
CATGATCTCGGAGCCACCCCCGGAGATCGAGGACCGGGCGGTCCCGGGCCATTGGGAGGGCGATCTCATCACCGGCAGCCGCAACAAAAGCGCGATCGGCACGCTCGTCGAGCGCACGACCAGGTTCACGATCCTGCTGCACCTGCCCGACGGGCACGACGCCGAACACGTCCAGCAGGCCATCATCGACAAGATGCAGCACCTGCCCAAACTCCTGCGCAACAGCCTGACCTGGGACCAGGGAGCGGAACTCGCCCTGCACAAACGGATCGGCGCCTCGCTGGACATGGCCGTCTACTTCTGCGACCCGCACTCCCCGTGGCAGCGCGGCACCAACGAGAACACCAACGGGCTCCTGCGCCAGTACTTCCCCAAAGGCACCGACCTATCCGTCTACCCGGAGGACTACCTCGACGCGGTCGCCGAGGAACTCAACGACCGGCCACGCAAAACCCTCGGGTTCATGAAACCAAGCGAGAAGATCATCGAACTGCTCGACGCCGCGTGATAACCTCAACAACCGACAACGTGACCATGGAAGGCCGCTCAAACCTCAGGTGTTGCAACCACCACTAGAATCCACCTCATGCAACGCATGACTGGGGTGGCCATGCCCTGGAGTCGCAAGACTCCAGTGAGACTACAAAAGCAGGCTCTCAAAACTCGCGGATAGACAAGGAAAACCGCTATTCCACCGGTGTATCTGCGAGTTTTGAGAGCCTGTCGCCTTAAAGCCTCACAAGCTCGTCGGGGGTGAGCTCCAAATCGCCGGCATGCAGGCTGTCGAGGATGGTCTCGGGGCGGTGGGCGCCGGGGATGACGAAGACATGGTCGCCCTTGGCGAGCTCCCACGCGAGCACGACCTGCTGGTAGGAGACGCCACGAGCCGCCGCGATCTCGCGGAACGGGTCGAACTTGGTTTCGTCCTTGGGCTTGCGGAAGCCGCCCAGCGGGCTCCAGCACACGAAGTTCAGACCGACTTTCGCCGTGTATTCCAGCGTATCGGCGGTGTCGAGGTAGATCGGCGAGTACTGGTTCTGCACGGCGATGAGCTTGTCGCCGAGGATGCCGCGCGCGATGTCGATCTGCTCGATGGAAGCGTTGGAGATGCCGGCCTCCTGTGCCACGCCCTCGTCCACCAGCTGCTTGATGGCTTCGACGGACTCGTTGTACGGCACCTTCGGGTCGGGGCGATGGAAGTAGAGCAGGTCAATCGTCGACGCCAAGCGCGAGCGCGCTCTCCTTGCCGCGCTTGATCAGGTTTTCGGGGCGCCCGTCCACGTCCCAGGTGGGGCGGCCGTCGGTGAAGTTGCGGAAATGACCGACCTTGGTGGCGATGGTGACCTCGTCCTTCGGACCGTTCCAAGAGGCCATGGCCTCGCGGATCAGCTTTTCGCCGGTCTGCTCTTCGCCGCCGGAGCAGTAGTAGGCCCAAGCCGTGTCGAGGTGACGGCAGCCGGCGTCGAGTGCGGCGTGGATGGTCTCGATGCCCTTATCGTGGCCGAGGTTGTTCTCGATGGTCAGCGGCATTTCGCCGAGGCCGATGGCGGTGGTGCCGAACGGACCGAGGTTGCGGTGCAGTACCATGTGCATCTCCTTGATGGTCATATAGTGTCGCCCTCCACAATACGCCGAGGCCGCGGCG
>CAJMOL010000364.1 GCA_905215095.1 uncultured bacterium
GCCAAAACGCCGGCATCCAGGAACTATTCCACCGCAACTTTCCTTGGGATCGGTATTTAGCCTGTGCCTACTTTAGTGCCATTTCAAAACTATGCCGGATTACGGGGCTGATTCGGAGACTCCCATCCATACCGGCAATTTTCGATTTTTGATAAGCCGTCTACCTGCGGTTTTAATTTCGAGATTTTTCCCATGGTCACGTAATACAGGTCCAGCCCCGTAATCCGCCATAGTTTTGAAACCAGCTCATTTGGAACGGGCCTCATATGGCTGCTTTTGCCCGAACGTTCGCTAGGCATGCCAAGGAGTGTCCCGAAGTGCCGGCATAAAAGGTACGTCCTTAACTGCCAGGCATGGGATACCATGGTGGCACCCTAGCGAAAGGATGTCTCATGGCACATGTCGATGACCAGCGTGTGGCGCGCGTGCTCGATGCACTCGAGGCACAGCACCCCGGCGCGCAGCTGCTTGTGAACGACCCGTGGTCGATCTACTATCTGACCGGCTTTTATGCCGATATGTTCGAGCGTTTTTGTGGCGTGCTGCTCGCGCGCGATGCCGAGCCGGTGATCTTGGTCAACGCCCTGCATCAGCTGCCCGAGTACGACAATGCCCGCGTGGCCTACCACACCGATACCGACGTCGTGACCGACGCCATCGCTCGCGAGGTCAATCCGACCAAACCGCTCGGCATCGACACCGTCATGCGCTCCGGCTTTTTGATGCCGCTCATGGAGCGCCACGCCGCCAGCGAGTTTTTTCTAGGCGACTTTGCCGTCACCGCCGCACGCACCCACAAGGACGAAGCCGAGCAGGAGCTCATGCGCGTGTCCTCGGCCGCCAACGACGCCGTGATGGCCGACGCCATCAAGCTCGTTCACGAGGGCGTGACGGAGCGCGAAATTGCCGACCAGATGCTCGGCCTGTACCGCAAACACGACTGCGAGGGCTTTAGCTTTCCGCCCATCGTGAGCTTTGGCGCCAACGCCGGAGACCCGCATCACGAGCCCGACGGCACTGTACTCAAGCGCGGCGATGTGGTGCTGTTCGACATTGGCGGACGTCATCGCAACTACTGCTCGGATATGACGCGCACGTTCTTTTGGGGCGAGCCGGACGAGGAGACGGCGCGCATCTACGACATCGTGCGCCGCGCCAACGAGGGTGAGAAACTCACCACCCTGGACGGCAAGGAACATGACCTGAGCGTCGAAGATCTGCTTATCACCGATTCGCCGAACGGCGAACGCGGCTCGCGCATCCTCGGCCTTGCCGGTGTGATGGGCGGTCTGTATGGCGAAGTGACCGCCGACACCAAGAACATTCTTCTGGAGGCCGCGCACTTCGATCAGGTGACCATCGCCCGTTCGGCCCGTCGCCACAAGATTCCATCCGAGGCCTCCCGTCGCTTCGAACGTGGCGTCGACACCGCGCTGCAGCCTGCCGCCACCCAGATGGCCGCCGAGCTCATGGCCAAGTACGGCAACGGCGAGCCCAGCGAACACCCGAACGACGTGAACAACACGCCGCGCGCCAAGGTCATCCACTTCAAGGCCTCCGAAGTGGCCCGCGTGGCCGGCCTCGACGTGGACATCAACCGCATCTCCGACATCCTGACCGACATTGGCTGCACGGTGGCCG
>CAJMOL010000365.1 GCA_905215095.1 uncultured bacterium
GGAGTAGATGGTCGTGGCATACTGCTCGCCGTCAAGGTTGATGGACTGGGCCTTCTTGGCAAAGACCACCGGCACGCCGCCAAAATGCTGAGCTGCGATGCAGGCCATACCAATGCCCGAAGCCTCGATCGTCAGGATCTTGTTGATCTCGACACCCTCGAACAGACGGGCCCACTCGGCACCCATGTGGTCGAACAGCTCAACGTCGCACTGGTGGTTGAGGAAGGCATCAACCTTAAGGACGTTACCGGCCTTTACGATGCCGTCATGGCGAATACGATCCTCAAGCTCCTGCATGGCGCAACCCCTTCTCGCGGCAACGATACCGCGCGATTAATAAACGTTGTTCGATAGTCTACCACGGACCGACCCCCGCCCGTCCCACAAGCCGCATCGCACCACAAACCAGTCTTTTTGGGACGGCGCGAATCGTGGCAGACAGCCTCCCAACACGCTAATGGCGGGCGCGCATCTTCACCAAACGCACCATGGCAAGCGCAAAGCCCACAGCGGCCACAGCCATGAGCACGTAGAACACCGAGCGAAAGCCAAACAGGAACACATCCGGACGGCCTGCAACAAAACTGGTCACGGCCTCGCCCATCGCCACGCTCATCTGTCCATACAGGATATTCGACGCCACCGTAATGCCGAGTGCCATACCCGCATAACGCGCCAGGCTACCCAGACTACCCGCAAAGCCGAGTGCTTCGCGCGGAGCCGAGCCCATGTACAACGAGTTGTTAGGACTCTGGAAAACCGACGTACCGCACGACATAAACGCGACACAGCACACGATCACAGGGATAGAAGAGCGCTCGTCGAGCGTGCTTACCGCAAAGAGACCGCACACATACACGCCCAGGCCGACCGCCGTAGGGCCCTCGCAGCCAACACGGTCCGAAACCGTACCCGAAAGCGGCCCGATAAAGGCATTCACCATCGGCAGCGCCAAAAAGAGCAATCCGGAAATGTCGGAACCAAAGCCGTGGGCGTCCTGAAAATAGAACGGCAGAATAAACTCGGATGCGCCAATGCCAACGAACACGATGAGCATGCAGACAAGGTTGATGGTGAAGGCCGAATTTGCAAAGCAGCGACGAGCGGCCTCGATCAGGGACATGGGGCGCTCGCCGGCCTCCGGCTTAACATGCGGCAGCGTGTAGAGCCCCACGATAAACGAGATCACGCCAATAGGCAGGTTGATGAGGAAGATACTCTCCCAGGGAAAGCTTGCCACCAGCATGCCGCCAAGCACGGGGCCACACATCATGCCGAGGGCCACAAAGGTCGCGAGAATACCCATGGCACGGCCACGTTCGCGCGCCGGAAACGACTCGGTGATGATACCCATGTTGTTAGCCATGGCCGCCGCGCAACCGACGCCCTGAACAATGCGTGCCAGGATAAGAACCTCGAGCGAACCCGAAAGGCCGCAAAGCAGCGAGCCGGCCGTAAAAACGATTACGCCCAGCTGGAATACGCCCACCTTGCCGCGCACGTCGCCCAAGCGGCCAAACGGCAGCATAGCCACGCATGTCGCAAGCAGGTACACCGAGCTCACCAGCTGGATGCGGTCGAGGCCCACGCCCAGCTCCTTTTGCATCACG
>CAJMOL010000366.1 GCA_905215095.1 uncultured bacterium
AACGCGTCGTCGACAAGCTCTCCAAGTAATTGGTGCATTGGGGACGGGTACGTTTGCACCACCTTGGTGCAGATTGACCTGTCCCCTTTGCACCAAATCGGGTATAAAGGCGTGCAGCATAGCGAAATGAAAGGCAGTTCTGCATGAATGACTTTATGAAGGGTCGCAACGGCGCCGACGAACTCACCGTCGTGCTGGGCTTCGCAGGCATTATCATCGCGATGATCGGTTCGATGGCCCGTATCCAGTGGCTCAGCTGGATCGCCATCGCCGTGATCGTACTTGGCGTGCTGCGTGGCCTGTCCAAAAACATCGACGCGCGTCGCAAGGAGAACGATGCCTTTGTCGCGGCGACCGCAAACGTCCCCGGCCTAGGCAAGTTCGTCGCCAGCTTGGGCGGCGGGACTGCGGCTGCCAACGCCTCGCGCGCGGCCGGCACCAGCAAGGAAGACTTTGAGCGCGCCAAGCGAACGGCCAAGAAGATGTGGAAGGGTCGCAAGACCACGGCGTACCTCAAGTGCCCCAACTGCGGCCAGATGTTGTCCGTCCCCAAGGGCAAGGGCAAGATCCGCGTCACCTGCCCCAAGTGCCACGCCAAGATGGAAACGCGCTCCTAGCCGCTACACCATAGGACAAAATAAAAGCCGAGGCTTCGTGTTGAGACCTCGGCTTTTTGTATGGGGCGACATCATTCGATAAGGCTGTCGCCCCGTCGCGCCAGTGCCTAAGCTACGCCATCGCGGGCAAGCTCCTCTGCCAGGGCTTCTGCCGGCATGGCCATAATCGCGTCGAGCTCGGTGTCGACCTCGGGGATGCGTTTGACCTTCAGCTTGCGCGCCAGGTTGCCGCGGCACATCACGTGCATCGGTTCACGCAACACCGCAAGGTCGTCCAGAGGATTCTCGCGCGTCACCAAAATGTCGGCGGCCTTACCGCACTCGATTGTGCCGGTCTCGCCGCCCAGCCCCAGCAGCTCGGCATTGACTTGCGTAGCCGTATGCAGTGCGAAGGCGTTGCTCACGCCGACATACTTGGCAAAATAGGCCACCTCACGCCACATGTCGTACTGCGTCACGAACGGGCAGCTCGAGTCCGTGCCCAGGCCCACCTTAACGCCGGCATCCAGGGCGGCGCGAGCGCTCTCGATAATGCCCGAGCACACAATGTCACCGTTCTTCTTTTGCGTGTCGGTCGAATGGGTCTTTTCCGGATCGAGCAATACAAACGGCAGCGCCGGGCTGATCGTGCAGGTCACGCTCGGCGCGCGCCCCTCGAGCTGTGTTCCCGCGGCACCGCGGTACAGCTCCAGAATCTCGGGCGTCAGAGGAGCGCCGTGCTCGATCGTATCGACGCCGGCCTGAAGCGCAGCGCGTACGCCCTCGGTGCTCTCGACATGGGCCATGACCGGAAGGCCAACCTCGTGCGCCGCCTTGCATGCCGCAGCGGCAACCTCGACCGGCATGCGCAGCACGCCTGGCTCGCCTACTTCGGTCGCGTCGAACACGCCGCCTGTCACGAACAGCTTGATGACGTCGGCGCCACGCGCGTACAAGTCGCGCACCTGTTCGGCCGCCTCGGCGGGGCTGTTAGCCCCCTGCGCAAAGAG
>CAJMOL010000367.1 GCA_905215095.1 uncultured bacterium
CGCTTCGAGCCTGCGTCGTAAGGACATCAATCTGCTGTTTTGTCTGCCGTGCGCATCGCGTGAGGGCGCTTATTTCTATCGTTACCTATGGGAAGGCTGCAATCGCTTTGAGCAAGAGGTCATCGACCAGGGCATTACCGTTGAACGCGTTGAATTTGGCGTGGGCGGCTACGCTGATGCACTCGAGCAAATCGACGAGCGTCTGCAGGTGGGCGAGAAGATTGATGGCTTGCTCGCCTATGCGCCGGGCGACGATCGTGCGACTGAGCTTTTGGGACAGATCGCCGAGGCGGGCGTGACGATTGAGCTCGTTGACGGCGACCGCCCTCATCTCGATCGTCTGGGCGCTAGTTTGGCCGACTACTCCACGGCGGGAAGCCTGATGGCCGAGCAGGCGGCCAACCTGGTTCACGCTTCTGGGACCGATACCCGCGTGCTTTTATTGGCGGGCGACCCCTATACCGACTCGCACTATTTGACCGCTCGCGCCTTCCACAATTACCTTCGCGAGCACAATGTTCCCTGGCAGGTCGAGGATCTGACCGGTGCTCATGCCCAGGTCAAGCAGCTCGAGCACGAGCTCAACCAGCGTCTAAGGTCATCGGAAGCCCCCGAGTTGATCTGCAGCGTGTTCGCCGTGGGCTCTGAGCTGATTGCCGATGCGCTTGTCTCGGCTAACAAGGCCGGCGAAGTAATGGTGATTGGCAACGACCTGTTCCCAGAAAGTGCGCTGGCCTTGCGTCGGGGCATCTTTACCAACATCGTCTACAAGGACCCGGTGAGTCTGGCATATCGTGGCGCCAAGACCTTAGGCGATTACCTGCTGTGGGGAAAGACGCCGGCGGAGCCTGTGCAAAAGGGGGCTGTTGAGATGGTGTTTGCCAGCAACGTCGATCGTTACTGCGAGCTCGCCGGAATCTAATGCGTTTAGGGAGTTCCCTACTTGCCGCGTACTTTTTGGCTGGGGATCGAAAAATTGTTTCGAAGGCCGCTGATGGCAAATCTGCCGTCAGCGGCCTTTCTTTGTGCCGATCCAACGCAGGGTCCATGGCTCGGCAACCGTTAAGCGGTCAAAACCTACCGTTCGCCCCATGATGGTTAGGTGAACGTTCACCTCGTAACGCATTTTGCACTAAGATAGTGAACGTTCACCTAGAGGATGACGAGCGTATTGTGCGCCCGCTCCGCAAACAAAGGGGTTGTTTGATGAAAAACTTCATGGACGATCAGGATTTCCTGCTGAGCACCAAGACCGGCGAGGAACTGTTCCACAGCTTTGCCGAGGGCATGCCCATCGTTGACTACCATTGCCACATTTCTCCCAAGGAGATCTGGGAGGACAAGCGTTTCGAGAACATCACCGAGGTTTGGCTGGGCGGCGACCACTACAAGTGGCGCTTGATGCGTGCCAACGGCGTCGACGAGCGTTTTATCACTGGCGACGCCCCTGCTCGCGAGAAGTTCCAAAAGTGGGCCGAGACCCTGGGTCGCTGCGTTGGCAACCCCGTCTTTGAGTGGAGCCACCTGGAGCTTAAGCGCTACTTTGGCTACGAGGGCGTCCTCAACGGCAAGACCGCCCAGGAGGTCTGGGACCTTGC
>CAJMOL010000368.1 GCA_905215095.1 uncultured bacterium
CCTTGCCATCGGCACCGGCGCCGACATCGCCAAGGAGGGCGCCGACGTGGTACTCATGCGCAGCGACCTCATGGACGTCGTCCGCGCCATCGAGCTATCGCGCGCCACGATCCGCAACATCAAGCAGGACCTGTTCTGGGCACTGTTCTACAACGGCATCGGCATTCCGCTCGCCGCGGGCGTGTTCTTCCCCCTCACCGGTTGGCAACTCTCGCCGATGTTTGGCGCCGCGGCCATGAGCCTGTCGAGCGTGTGCGTCGTAAGCAATGCGCTGCGCTTAAAATCCTTTAAGCCAAAAGTGGCAAAATAAGCTCACCATTAAGTCCATTTAGAACGGGTTTTCCAGGTGCCCGAGATTGACCTGAAAGAGGAGCGACGCGTACTTTGGTACGCGAGCGACGGCTTGAAGGTCAAGGTCGGGTGCCTGGGAAAGCCGACACAACAGGGAGGAATACCCATGCGATACACAATCAAGACTTCCGGCCTCATGTGCGGCCACTGCGACGCTACTGTCGAGACGGCACTGCTCAACGTTGCCGGCGTGACCGACGCCGACGCCGATCACGAGACCCAAACCGTCCAGGTGGAGTGCGCCGGCACCGTGACCGCCGAGCAGCTCGCCGCCGCCGTCGAGGGCGCCGGCGAGAAGTTCCACGCCCTGTCCGTGACCGCTGCATAGAGGACGCTGCCTACTCAATCCTCAGAAGTTGCGGTGAAATACGGACTGTTGTGCCGCCCTAGGCCTTTAATCAGTCCGTATTTCACCGCAACTGACGGGGGCATCCGGAAGATCGACCAGAAACGAGGACCCGCCATGATGGCAGACCATAAATCGGTGACCCGCATGCTCAAGACGGCGCGCGGGCAAATCGACGGCATCCTGCGGATGGTGGAGGAAGACCGTTACTGCGTCGACATCTCCACGCAGCTCATGGCCACGCAGGCGCTCATCGCCCGCATTAACGCCGACGTGCTCAAGGCGCATATCGAGGGCTGCGTGACTTCTGCAATCGAATCGGGCGACGAAGACCTCAAAGCCGCCAAGCTCGCCGAGATCGAACGCGTCGTCGACAAGCTCTCCAAGTAATTGGGGCATTGGGGACAGACTTCTTTGCACCGTCTTGGTGTTCCGGGGACAGGCATGTTTGCACCCCCTTGGTGCAGATTAACCTGTCCCCCTTGCTCTAAATCGGGTATAAAGGCGTGCAGTATATCGAACGAAAGGCAATTTGCATGAATGACTTTATGAAGAGTCGTAATGGCGCCGATGAGCTCACCATCGTGATGGGTTTTGTCGGCATCGTCATCGCAATGATCGGATCGATGGCCCGCATCCAGTGGCTCAGCTGGATTGCCATCGCCGTCATCGTGATTGGCGTGCTGCGCGGCCTGTCCAAAAATACCGATGCACGTCGCAAAGAGAACGAGGCCTTTGTCGCTGCGACCGCCAATGTCCCCGGCTTGGGCAAATTCGTCGCCAGCTTGGGCGGCGGGACTGCGGCCGCAAACGCTTCGCATGCCGCTGGTACCAGCAAGGAAGACTTTGAGCGCGCCAAGCGAACGGCCAAGAAGATGTGGAA
>CAJMOL010000369.1 GCA_905215095.1 uncultured bacterium
AAGCGTACCCAGCCCGGGCAGCAGCTCGTGAACATGGGCCAGCTGCGGCTGTCGCCCTCGCCCTTGGCGGCCTTACCCAGGCGCTCGAGCAGCTCGGAGCCCTCCTCCATAATGGTGAGGTCGGCCGAGAAATCGGTGTCGAACACGTACTCAAAGCCAACGCGGCGCAGTGCGCAGGCCAAGCGCTCAACGGTGGCCTCCTCGCGAGATATGCCGAGCTCCTCGCCCCAGGCGCTACGCACGGCCGGCGCAATCTGCGCCAGCACGATCTTGTCGGGATCGGCGATGGCGTCGAACACGGTCTCGGTATCGTCACGCTCGCGCAGGGCGCCCGTCGGACAATGCGTGATGCACTGACCACACGCGACGCAATCGGTCTTGCCGATCGGCGCACGCCCGCGGGTGCCCACGGCGGTATGCGTGGCGCGGTTGGTCAGGTCCCAAATCCCTAAGCCCTGCACGCTCTCGCACACCTTGATGCAGCGCATGCATTTGATGCACTTGTCGTTATCGCGGATGATGGGGAAATCGATGTCCCAGCCCTCGCGCGCCAGGTGCTGCTCGTACGGCAGATAGAAGATGCCCAGGTCGTTGGCGATGGTCTGCAGGTTGCAGTTACCACTGCGCACGCAGCTCGTACAACGCGAGTCGTGCTGGGACAGCAGCAGCTGCACGTTGGTGCGACGCGCCTCGCGGGCTTTGGGGCTGTTGGTGTGGACCACCATGCCGTCGAGCACGTAGTTGTTGCAGGCGGCAACCAGCTGGTCACAGCCCTCAACCTCGACCACGCACACGCGGCAACCGCCAATCTCGTTTAGATCGCGTAGGTAGCACAGGGTGGGAATCTGGATGCCGACGGACTTGGCCGCGTCCAGGATCGTGGTGTGCTCGGGCACCACGACCTCACAATTATCGATAGTGAGCTTGACCATGTTGTGCGCTCCGTTTTCGCTGTTGTCGCTGACAGTGGTTTTGTTGGGCTCTACCATTCCAGGTTCCTCCCTCCGCGGAACGCGCCAAAGCCAAAATGGTCGCAACGCAGGCAGCGGCTTGCCTCCTGGCGTGCCTCCTCCTCGGTAAGGCCCTGCTCGACCAGATTCCAATCGTGGATGCGCTCGCCGGCCTCGCGCTCGCCCAGCTCGCAGCGGCCGCACTCGTGCTTGCCCTTAAACTGTACGGTCGGCAGCTCCACGTCGAGCTTGATCTTGTGGTCAAAGCCCAGATAGCGATCGATATTTGCCGAAGCAACGCGGCCAGCGTTGATGGCCCGGATGACGGTGGCGGGACCGGTCTGGCAGTCGCCGCCGCTAAAGAGGCCATCGAAGTTAGGCACGGCGCCATCCGAATCGGTGACCACGCAGCCCCACTTACAGGCGATGCCCATGTCCTCAAACGGCTTGGAGTCGATGTCCTGGCCAATGGCCACAAACACGCGCTCGCAGGGAATGACGCGCTCGGGCGTGGCGGCGGCACGCGGGGCCGGACGCCCACGACGGGGCTCGCCGATAATCTGCGGCTGCACGCGCAGGCCGCTCACGCGACCGTCCTCGCCCATCTCGATGGCGAGCGGGGCCGTCAG
>CAJMOL010000370.1 GCA_905215095.1 uncultured bacterium
TGTCCTCGGGTGTGCCGGCGCGGAAGACCCGGCCGTCCTTCACGCAAATCACCTTGTCGGCGCTTTTCTGCGCGAGCTCGAGTTCGTGGATGGACATGATGACAGCCACATTCCGCGATTTCGCAAGGTGGCGAAGTATTCGCAGCAGGTCGATCTGGTAGCGGATATCGAGATACGACGTGGGCTCGTCGAGCACGAGCACACGCGGATCCTGCGCGATGGCGCGTGCGAGCATGACGCGCTGGCGTTGCCCATCGCTTATCTGCATGAAGTCGCGCTCGGCGAGCTCTTCCACATGTGCGGTTTTCATGGCCTCATCGACCCGACTATGGTCGTCGGGCGAGAGTGTGCCCATTCGCCCGGTGTAGGGATGCCTTCCCGCCTCTACGATATCGCGGCAGGTGAGGAGCTCGGTCTGGGGGCGATCTGTCAGCATAACGGCAAGGTTCCTTGCGAACTCCGCCGTCTTCCATCGGGAAATCTCCCGCCCGTCGAGCTCGACCGCGCCGGCAAGCGGTGCAAGATGGCGTGTGATGGTTTTCAAGATGGTCGACTTGCCCGAGCCGTTCGGCCCGATGAGCGCCACGACGTTGCCCGCGCGAACCTCCAGATCGACACCTTCGACTACGACCTTCTTGTCGTAGCCCGCCGACAGGTCGCTTATGCGGAAAAGCGGCGCTCCGTCAGCCTGCGTTTCGACCGGGGTTTCGAGATTTGACTCCGCTCGGAGGAGACGTTCCGCGCGCAGTTCCGCACGAGCCGAAAGTGCCTTCTCGCGCTTTCGTGCGAGCTCAGGACTGTCTAAGCATGGAATGTCCTCTCCGAGCGTTTTGGGCCGCGGCACGAATTCCCCCATTTACCTCACCCGCTTCTTCAACATGAGCGCGATAACCACCGGCGCGCCGAACACCGCCGTCACCGCGCTGATGGAAAGCTCGGTGGGGGCGAACAGGCTGCGGGCGATGAGGTCACAGAGCAGACAGAACGCCGCGCCGCCGAGGCAGCACCCCGGCAGGACATAGAGCGGCTTTGCGCTGCCCAGCAGCTGCTTGACGAGGTGGGGTACCGCAATGCCCACAAAGGAGATGGGCCCGGCAAAGGCGGTGACACAGGCGGCCAGCAAGCTGGAAAGCAGGACCAGCGCGCGGGAAAACCGCTTGACGTTGACCCCGACGCTCTGGGCATAGGCTTCCCCCATCTGGTAGGCGGACATAGGCTTCGAAAGGCAGAACGCCGCCGCCAGTACGGGCAGCACCACCAAGGCGGCGGCCCGGACGTTGCCCCACGTCATACCGGAAAAGCTGCCCTGCGACCAGTTGTGGAGGTTGACGATGTTCGAATCCTGTGCAAAGGCCACCACGAATTCGGTGATGGCGGAACAGATGTAACCGATCATGATGCCGCAGATGACGAGGATGCTCATCCGCTGCACCCGGCGTGCCACGGCCAGCACAAAGGCCATGGCGGCCATGGCCCCCGCAAAGGCGGCGAGGATGAGGGTGACGGAATTGGTCAGCAGCCCCCGGTTCAGGAAGACCACCATGACCAGCGCCACGGCC
>CAJMOL010000371.1 GCA_905215095.1 uncultured bacterium
AGCCCATTGAGCGGGGCACAGAGCGTCGCGATATCCTGCTCGGCGCGGGCGAGGTTGTCTGCAAGGCTTGCCCCGGGGTCGATCTGACTGACGTAATCGACGTCCGTGAGCGTGCCGTCTACATCAAAAGAAAGGTAGACATAGGCTGCTTGAGCGCCGAGGTCATTATCGCGTAGATAGCCGATAATGCGGTAGCCGTAGTCGTGATACGACTCGTATGGGTCGTCTGCCGCGACGCGTTCGCACGCGGGCTCCAAGGCATCTTGCGCGATGGCGAGCTGCTCGGCGGCTGCAGCTTTTCTTGCCTGAAGCTCGTTATTTCCCTGGACAAACTGCGGGATGTAGACGCCAAGCAGCACAATGGCGGGCAACATCGCGAGAGCTATGATCTGCTTCTTGACGCTTGGAATCGTCACACCGTATGCGTTTGCCATGGCCTCGGCATTGCTCGCGGTTTCGGCCAGCACGTCTGCCGCCGTGGCGACTGCCCCCACGGCGCCGACGACCTCGGCGGCACCGCCCAGGTTGCGCGCGAGATCGTTATCGCTGTTCTTGAGCAGGCGGCCGGCAGCTTGCGTGGCAAGCACGCCGGCGACCTCCGCGGAGCGGTCCTTGTTGGTTTGGGCTACCGCAAGTCTGCTCTGCAGCTCCTTCCACTGTTTGCCCTGCATTCCAAAGCGCGGCGCAAGAGCGCAATAGCAAAAGATGGCGAGTTCGATTGCCGTGAGTGCAATGGCGGTATATATGCCCGCGGGTTGGAATTCCTTTTGGTGGAACGCGATATCGTTGATCATTTGGAGCGGCAACATCAACAGGCATGCTGCGAACGACATGACGAGTGCGGTCGCTGCGATCTTGGGGTACGTGCAGTACCGCTGGATGCGTTTCTTTTCTTGTTCGGTGAGCAGCTGCATGGGGCCTCGACTCTCATCGTTTTTCGGGGGCGATGCGCACACACTCTTGAGTATAGATGAGTGGAGGGTGTCTGTTGTTCAAACGTAGTGGTCAACAACGCATTGCTGGTGATCGCTTGATCGTGGGCACCATCTTTTAGAGTATGAAGCCGCTACCAAGGGAAAAGTGGCGAGCGAGGGAGCCGCTGTGAAGCGGCCCCATTTGCTGCTTGTGGGCACCAGTAAATCGGAGGTGAATGGTTTTCCCATCGATTTGTCGATTTTGCCGCGTTAGAGGTATCTTGCTGCGAACTTCTTGAGTTCGGTGTCGCTTGCGTTGTTGAGAATACCGCCGTCGACAATTTTTGCACCCAGAGCGCTTGCCCTAAGGGTCGACGCCGTCTTGCCCATTCCGCTCCCGCCCGAGGTGGCAAACAGGACGATTGTTTTGCCTGTCAGGTCGTAAGACTCGAGGAACGTGTTGACAATCGCCGGCGCCACGTACCACCAGATGGGAAATCCCAAAAAAATGACGTCGTAGTCTTCGATGTGCTCGACTCTGGAGGTTATGGCAGGACGGCAGGAGGGGTCGGCTGCCTCGAGTGTGCTGCGGCTCTGTTTGTCACGCCAGTCAAGGTCGGCGCTTGTGTATGGATTGGCGGG
>CAJMOL010000372.1 GCA_905215095.1 uncultured bacterium
CGGACTGCTCGTAGTCGGCGTCCATCTCGTCGAGCTGCAGGCGCTCGGCGAGAGCGGAGACGCAACGGTTCTCCTTCTCGGCCGGCAGGCGGGAAGCCTTGTCCTGCTCGATCTCGAGCTTGATGGCGTCGCGCATGGCGTCGATGCTGTCGAAGCCGAAGTCGGACTTGACGAGCTCGTCGGTGAGCTCGGGGGTGTTGCGGACCTTGATGCCCTTGACGGTGACCTCGACAGTGTGGGTCTCGGCCTCCTCGCCCTCCTCGACCTCGTCGGTCCAGGTGACGGTCTTGACGTCGTCAACGTTAGCGCCGATCAGGGCCTCGTTGAACTCCTTGGGGTTGCTGTCGCTACCGGCGATGAGCATGCGGCCCTCGGCGGCGAAGTTGTCGGCGTTCTCGACGGCCTTGAGGTCGACGGTAACGTAGTCCTCGGCCTCGACGGCGCGACCCTCGACGTCCTCGAAGGTGGCACGGTAGTTGAGGAGCATCTCGACCTGGTTGTTGATCTCGGAATCGGTGACCTCTGCAGGCGGCATCTCGATCTCGACAGCGTCGAAGGAGGAGAGCTCGGCAGCAGGACGCAGGGAGAACTCGACGGTGTAGGTGTAGTCCTCGTGATCCTTGGCGAGGTCGAGCTCCTTGTAGTCACCGTTCTTGGTGGGGACGATGTCCAGCTCGTTGAGGACGGCGGGCTCGTTGGCGGCGATCAGGTCGTTGGTGGCCTGAGCGAGGGTAGCCTCGGCGCCAAGAGCGGAGTCGATGACCGGACGGGGAGCCTTACCGGCGCGGAAGCCCGGGAAGCGGTACTTCTTGGCGGTGTCCTTGTAAGCCTTCTTGATCGCGGCGTCGACGTCGACGGCCGGGATGGTGACCGTAGCGGTGAGCTTGGCGTCCTTGACGTCAGAAGCGGTGATGTTCAACACGTTCCTCCTCATACTGCCCAGCTTATCTGAGGTGCTGGTACCTTTATGCAACAAAGAGTCGCAACGGCCGAAGCCGAAGCAGATGCGTTGGTGCGGGCGAAAGGACTCGAACCTTCACGGGAATCCCACCAGAACCTAAATCTGGCGCGTCTACCAATTCCGCCACGCCCGCATGAGCGCACAGACTAGGAATGATAGCAGATACGAACGGCAAGCGCACGCACACGTTTTACAGGCTCACGACCTCACCACGAGTGCAAAAGGCGGGACGAGTTGCCCCGCCCCGCCCATTACGACTTGTTCGCTGACCCGCTACTCCCCCAGCAGGGCCTTCTCGGGCGTGATCGGCAGCGAGCGGACCTGGTGGCCGGTGGCATGTGCGACGGCCGAGGCCACGGCGGCGAGCGGCGTGTTGATGACGACCTCGCCGATCGATTTGGCGCCAAACGGGCCCGTCGGCTCGTAGCTCGGCTCAAAGGCCACGCGAATGCTGCCGATATCCAGGCGCGTGGGCAGCTTGTAGCTCATAAAGTTGCCGGTGCGCAGGCGGCCGCGGTCGTCGTGCTCGACGATCTCGTAGAGCGCGTGACCGATGCCTTGGGCAATACCGCCCTCGGCCTGGACGCGCGCGAG
>CAJMOL010000373.1 GCA_905215095.1 uncultured bacterium
GGACGTTCTTAAATGACTAGTGGCGGCGAGCATTGAGTTCGCCGGCCAGCTCGTCGAGGGTGATGCCGTAGCGCTCGAGCGTCACGAGCAAGTGGTAGATCAGGTCGCCAGCCTCGTAACGAATGTGGTCGTGGTCGTTATCCTTGCAGGCCATGATCACCTCGCTCGCCTCCTCGGCAAGCTTCTTGAGCAGCTCATCCTCGACGTCGGTCAACAGACGCGCGGTATAGCTCTCCTGCGGCGACGCGTCGCGACGGCCATGAATCACCTCGGCCAGCCCCGTCAGTGTCTCACCGATATTTCCCGGCTGCACGTTAGCTGTTCTGACTCCCATGGTTATTTCCTCTCGTTACTGCAGCGTAAAGTAGGTACCGGTCTCATCGAACCGAGGCTTTGCGCCCTTTTTCTCAAAGAACTCGACGATGACGGCATGGGCCTCATCGAGCCTTTCCTTCTCGGCCTCGAGCCAAAGCGACTGCGCCCCGCAGGCATCAGTCAGGTGCACGTGGCATGGCACGCCCGCGCGGAGGAGCTCGGTGTTGCAGTCGGCGACCTCGAACGGCGTCACGACTTTCATCGCACTCCCCCTTCCACGCGCTTAAAGAAGCAGGTACGGTTGCCGGTGTGGCAGGCCGGACCCGGCGAGTCGACCTTGACCAGTAGCGTATCGCTATCGCAATCGGCCCAGAGCTCCTTGACCTCTTGCATATTGCCGCTCGTCGCACCCTTGTTCCAGAGCTCCTGGCGGCTGCGGCTCCAAAACCACGTGGTGCCGGTCTTGAGCGTCAGCCCCACCGACTCCTCGTTCATCCAAGCAACCATAAGCACCTCACCGGTGTCATACTGCTGAACCACACAAGGAATCAGCCCGCGGGCGTCGTATTTAAGATCAGACGCTTCTATTACCTCAGTCATCATTTCTCCCAAGTAATTACCGTAAACCCCACAGGTCGGCGAGGGTTGTCCAGGTGCCCGAGATTCCGAGCGACAAGCCCGACGACGCGTACTTAAGTACGCGAGAAGGGTTGGAGCCGGAAGGTCGGGTGCCTGGGCAAGCCGCAGCATTAGAAGTCCAGCCTCACAGGAATACCTTGAGAAGCCATATACTCTTTGACTTCGCGAATGCTGAAGATTCCAAAGTGAAAGACGCTCGCCGCCAGCACGGCATCGGCCTCGCCCTCGATCACACCCTCGGCAAAATGCTCGAGTGTGCCCACGCCGCCGCTCGCGATAACGGGAATCGGCACCGCGCGGGCCACGGCGCGAGTAAGCGCCAGATCGAAGCCGGCCTTGGTACCGTCGCGGTCCATGCTGGTCAAAAGCACTTCACCCGCGCCAAGTTTTTCGGCGCGGCGGATCCATTCGATCGCGTCCAGCCCCGTATTCACGCGGCCGCCGTTGCGGTACACGTCCCAGCCGCCCTTTTCGTTTTTCTTCGCGTCCACAGCCAGAACCACGCATTGCGAGCCGAATTTCTGCGCCGCTTCGCCGATCAGCGAAGGGTTTCCGATCGCCGCGGAATTGACGGCGATCTTGTCCGCACCCGC
>CAJMOL010000374.1 GCA_905215095.1 uncultured bacterium
CGACATATGCGGGATGAGCGTGCGGCGCACGAACTTCACTGCAGCGTCGATTCCGCCGTCAAGGTAGAGCGCGGCAACGACCGCCTCGTAGACGTTCTCGAGCGCCGAGTGCAGGCCGCGCGCACCGGTACCGGTCTCGGAGGCACCAAAGATAATGATGTCGTCGATGCCCAGCTCATGGGACACCTCGGACAGCGTGGCGCCCGAGACAAGGGACACCTTCAGGCGCGTAAGCTTGCCCTCGTCAAACTCCGGATAGGACTCAAAGAGCGAGCGGGCAACCACAGCGCCCAAAATGGAATCGCCCAAAAACTCCAGGCGCTCGTAGCTTGCCGAGACTGGCTGGCCTTCGACGGCCGAAGGATGCGTAAGGGCCGCGCGCAGCAGCACCTTGTCATTGAACTCGTGGCCCAGAATCTCCTGGGCGCGCGTAAGTCGTTCGGATAAAGCCAAGACCTAAGCCTCCCTGGCGTTTTCGATCGCGTCGACGGCGTCGGCGACAGAGTTGAGCGAGAGCAAGGTCTCATCATCGATCTCGAGATTGAACTCGTCCTCGATAGCCGTAACCAGCTGCAGGCGCTCGAGCGAGTTGGCATCGAGGTCGTCAAATGTGGTCTCATCGCTAATTTCGGCAACATCGACGCCCAGAACGTCAGCAGCGACCTCGGCGATCTTGTCGAAGATTTCGGAGCGGTCCATAGCGCTTCCTCTCGTATTGCGTGAACATCAACGAGCTGGCGCCGCAAGCGCAGCGCCAAGACACGGTTTTGATTCTACCCCACGACGCAGGCCGCGAGGCACATAACAGCGCTCTAACTCGCTCCTACAAAACGATGCCGTCCATAGAGTTGGCGACGTTCTCGACCAGCCCGGCGCGCACGGCCTCCGCCGCGGCGAGCGTACCGTTTTTGACGGCCTCGACCGAGGTGGCACCGTGACCGATCAGGACCACGCCACGCAGGCCCAAAAGAATCGCGCCGCCCTTGGCATCACCAGACAGCTTGGCCTTAATCTCGCGCATCTGCTTTTTGATGAGCAGCGCGGCAATCTTGGTGCCAAGCGAAGCCATAAAGGCACCCTTGAGCTCTTGCAGCAAAAACTTAGCGGCGCCCTCGGTCGCCTTGAGCGCGATGTTGCCCGACATGCCATCGGCAACGACGACGTCAAAGTTACCCGAGGTCAGGTCGGTACCCTCGCAGTTGCCCACAAAGCCGGGAACCGCGGCCTTCATGGCCGGGAAGCACGCCTTGGTAAAGTTGGAGCCCTTCTCATCCTCGGTGCCGTTGCCGAGCAGGCCGACGCGGGGATGCTCAATGCCCAAGACGACGCGCGCGTAGGCGCTACCCATCTGGGCAAAACGCACCATGTCGTCGACCTCGACATCGGGGTTGGCGCCCATGTCGCACAGGACCGTCAGGCCGCCGGCGCGGTTGGGCAGTGCATTGGTGAGGCACGGACGCACCGGCTGCTTCTTGCCCTCGGCCTGATACCTAAAGGGCGTCACGTAGGCGGTAGCGGCAGCGGTCATGGCGCCGG
>CAJMOL010000375.1 GCA_905215095.1 uncultured bacterium
GCAGAAACCAGGCAGCTCACAAGCGCCGCCAGTGTGTCGTTGTCGCCAAACTTAATCTCATCGACGGTAACGGTATCGTTCTCGTTGACGACCGGCACCACGCCCAGCTCCACCAGGCACAGCAGGGCGTCGCGCGCGTGCAGGTAGGATGTACGGCGCGCCGTGTCGTGGCGTGTGAGCAGCACGAGCGAGGTGAGTAGGTCACGCGCATGGAACTCCTCGTCGTAGGCCGACGAGATGATGCACTGGCCGGCCGAAGCGCATGCCTGCAGGCTCGGCAGATCGCCAACCGGTTTGCGGTCGAAGCCCAGCACGGGATAGCCACAGGCAATGGCGCCGGAGCTCACCACGACCAAGCGCCAGCCGAGCTTGCGCAGGGCCGCGGCCTGATCGGCCAGGCCACCGATAAACGCACGGTTGACCTTACCGTCGGCACCCACCACCGTGGACGAACCGATCTTTACCACCATCGTTTTATAAGAAGTCGTCATACGTCAAACCAATCGAGTGTTGAGCAGGCGGGCGAACGGGCGAACGGGAATATGGTCCGTTTTCCTCCGTCCCCTTCGGATCATTTTGCCCAGGGGAAGGCCGAAGCCGCGGCCATGTTCTTGCGCACGAGCTCGTCGCGCACCTGGGCCAAGCCCTGTTCCATGCCCACCACGTAGGTCTGCGGATACAGGAAGCGCTTGAAAGCCGCGTCCAGATGATCGAGCGCCCAAGCACAGCGATCGCGCGCGTCCTGGATGCTCTCACGCGGAGCCACCGCACTGCCATCGCGCACGATCGGCACCAGCAGCTCGCGATACTCAAGTTCGGACACGTCGGTCACCAGGGCGGCATCATTCACGGCCACAAGGGTATTGCCGCGCGCGGCGCCCTCCCCTGCCAGATGGTCCTCGTCATAGATCATGTCGCAGACCGGGCCGCCAAAGCCGTCGTAATAGCGGCGCACACGCTGCACGCCCGGAATCGTGCGCTTGTAGGGCTGCTCGGAGAGCTTCACCACCGGCGTCCACGGTTCCGCGTCGCTCGCGCGGCGGGCCGAAAGCTTGTACACGCCGCCCAGCGCCGGCTGGTCATAGCAGGTCGCGAGCTTGGTACCCACGCCAAAGCTGTCGATGGGCGCGCCCTGGTCGAGCAGTGACTGAATCGTGTACTCATCCAGGTCGTTGGACACCGAGATTCCCACATAAGGCAGGCCCTCGGCATCGAAACGACCACGGACATACTTGGAGAGCTTGGCGAGGTCGCCCGAGTCAATGCGAATAGCCGACAGGCGCTCGCCCGCCGCCTCCATCTCCTTGGCAACCGTAATGGCATGCTCGCAGCCCTCGCGCACATCGTACGTGTCGATGAGCAGCGTGCAATTCTTGGGGCTCGACTTGGCAAAGGCGCGGAAGGCCTCGAGCTCGGAATCGAAGCTCATCACCCAGCTGTGCGCATGCGTGCCAAAGACGGGAATACCGTAGCGGCGACCGGCGAGCACATTAGACGTAGAGGAACAGCCGGCAACGTAGCTCGCGCG
>CAJMOL010000376.1 GCA_905215095.1 uncultured bacterium
CGCAGGATGCCTTTGATCCCGATGTGTTTACCATCACGGATACGATTTTGGACCCACCGCGGTTTACGTTTTTGCCGGCTATCTACCAGGATGCCACGCGCCGCAAGTGGGCCGTGCATCAGCGCGGCGGCGAGCCGAAGATTTTTGACTATGCGGATGTGCTGCAGTGCGAGATTGCCGAGACCGGAAATCCCGAGGATGTGCCGGAGCTCAGCAAACGCGAACTGGCTCAGCAGATTTTGATTAATCCAGCTCAGGCTACCAAAAACAACGCTGCCAAGCGTAATATGTGCCTTGGTATGGGTGTCATCGTTGTCGTGCAAACCGGCAAGGATGAGATTTCGAAGCTTGAGATTCCGGTGACCGCGGGCGAAGTCAAGCGAGACTCCGGCCTATATCGGTCGTATCGGAACGTTGCGGAGCAGATCAAAGAAGCCTTCGACGCCATGAGGCGTCCGGAGCAATGATTCCTGCAGCATCAAGCAGTTGAGGAGTCTTGCCCATGTCGAGTGAACCATATGCGATTCCGCCCAAAGACCGCGCCTTTGAGGGCATTCTTTGGTATATCAAACATTATGACCTGCAGAGTGGCGACCGGCTGCCCGCCGAGCGTGTGCTCTGTGAAGAGCTGGGCGTGTCGCGCACGGCGTTGCGTGCTGCGATCACGCGCCTTATTTCGTGCGGAACTTTGGAAAGCCGCCGCGGTTCGGGCACCTATGTGTGTCCTCCCAAACCGCTGAACATCTTTCAGGAAACATGGAACTATACGCAGGCGGTGGAGAGGGTTGGCTCAAAGTCGACCGCGCGCCTGGTTTGGTCCAAGGTCGTGTATGCCGATATCGATCTTGCCCAAAAAGCCCAGATCGACCTGGGCATGCCGCTCTTCTGCATTCGGCGCGTGCGTGTGGTCAACGGTTCCCCGGCATCGATCGAGACGGCTTACGTCAATCTGTCTTTGTGCCCCCCGCTTCCCGATCACGATTTTGAGCAGGAAAGCCTCTACGACGTTTTGCTCAAGGAGGGGAATGTCCATGTGACGCACGGCAAGGAGCATATTTCCATCAGCCGTTTGAACGCCGACGAGGCCAAGTTGCTGAATGCTCAGGAGGGCACGCCGGTGTTTTACAAGGCTTCGCACGAGCGCGACGAGACCGATGGCTTTGTCGAGTATTGCAAGTCCGTGATTCTGCCGACCAAGTATCGTTTTGCCGATAACGGCGAGGCAGACGGCGTTGCGACGAAGGTGGGTGTCGAATGGCTGATGCAGTAGAAGACTTGCCGGTTTACAAACAAATTCGCCGCTGCATTGCGGAGCGAATCGAGCGCGGCGACTACCCGACGGGCTCGATGATTCCGTCCGAAAACGAGCTGGCCGAGGAGTTTGGCACGACACGCCTGACAATCCGAAGCGCCATGGACGAGTTGGTCAAAAGTGGCCAGATTCGTCGCGTGCAGGGCAAAGGCGCCTTTGTGGGACACAAGTGGTTTGACGAGCACGAACGCAAGGGCGGCTTCCGCC